>JAPLUN010000258.1 GCA_026397715.1 Verrucomicrobiota bacterium | reverse complement strand
CATGAGCGGTGGCATTGACGCCTGGTCGGACATGGTCGACCCCGCTACGCCACGTTACTGACACATATCCGGGTGAGTTTGCTGTGGCACCCAGTGCCTGCGCGACTACCCTTCACGCTACCCCCGCACACGCACCCACGCATGGTACGACTTATCACACAGCAAGGACAGCTCATCGACTGGAATGACGAAAAGACACATCCGTTCCCGGATAATCTCGTCTTCCTCGATTTGCTGAACCCCGGCCGTGCCGAGGAACTCGAGGCGGAAAAGTGGCTCGAATATCAGCTCCCCACGCGTGAAGAAATGCAGGAGATCGAGGAATCCAGCCGACTCTACACCGAGAAGGGCACGCTGTACATGACCGCGTGGCTGCCCGTCGGTCTAGACAATCCGGATCCTGACAACACGTCCATCTCCTTCGTCATTGCGCCCGACTGTCTCACCACCGTGCGCTACGCCGACCCGCTGTCCTTCCGCATTCTCGCAGATCAGGTCAAGCGCCAGTGCACCGCACCTCTTACCAGTGATGCGGTCTTCCTCCTCCTGCTGGAACTCATCGTCGCCCGCATCGCCGATGCCCTGCAGGGAGTCGAGGGCGACATGAAAAAAATCTGCCGCGACATCTTCAGCCTCGATCCGCACAAAGCGCACGCCACAGTGGAAAAAGACCTCAGCGATGTCGTCAAGCTTCTGGGCCGCCGCAGCGCCCTCGTTGCCAATGTGCGCGAGAGCCTGCTCAGCATCAGCCGCATGCTGCAGTACTTCCTCAACAACGCCGCCAGCTGGATGCGCGGAGACCTCGCCGCGCAGTTCCGCAGCGTCATGCGCGACATCAAGAGCATGGATGACTACACCAACCAGCAGACTCAGGAAATGACCTTCCTGCTGGAGTCCACCCTCGGCCTCATCAACATCCAGCAGAACCAGATCATCAAGATCTTCACCGTCGCCAGCGTGCTCTTCATGCCACCGACCCTCATCGCCAGCATCTACGGCATGAACGTCGGCCTCCCCGCCGCCACCAACGGCTGGGCCTTCCTCCTCGTCATGATCATGATCGTGCTGTCCGCGATCTTGCCCATCGTCTACTTCAAGCGCAAGCGCCTGCTCTAAAGCAGACGCCGCCACCGGCTAGAACTGGTAGCTGAAGCGGATGCTGCCAAAGTGCGCCTGCAGATCATGGCGGAAGAACTGCCCCTGATAAGACAGCATCAGGCTGAAACGATCGTTGAAAGCAAGACTCACCCCAAGTCCAGCCACCAGATAATCCTGGCCAGGCGCCTGTTGGCCCCCAGTGGATGAGAAGGGCACATTGATCAGTGACACGCTGGTGCCATTGTTACTTTTAATGTTCTGCCGCTCATAGCTCAGACGCACCTGCGGTGTGATCGTCCCAAAGCCTGCCTTGATCTGCTTGGAAGCAGACCAGCCCACCCGGCTGACCAGAGATTCATAACTCTGCGCGCTGTAATGCAAGGCCGCCAGACCGCCGCCAGTTTCATTGTAGGCGTCCACCGAACCATGCAGGTAGTCCACACCCGCAAAGGGGCCGGTCACCAGCGTGTCATTCTGGAAGCGCATGTTCCAGCCGGTGTTGTACTGCACCGAGTGCGTGTAGGTGCGGGTCGTGCCAAAGGCTGTCGGGAATGCCACTCCGGTGTTGCGGATGGAGTCCATCTGGTAGGTGCCAAAGCTGTATAGCAGGCTGTTCCAGAAGCCGCCACGCACATGGGAGACGTAAGCGGAAAGCGCCGGACCTTCGAGATGCAGGCTGCCTGCATTGCTGGTATACCCCTGGCTGCTCTGCAGGAAGGATGCGGCAAATCCGAGGGTCAGCCCCCGTGAGAAATGACGCTCCGCACCGACGCCCGAAGCCCACGAGTCAATCTGCACACCTGACTGCGTGCGGATGGGATTGAGTTTGACGTTGCCATAGTTCACCGTGGCAAACACTTCCCACTGCCGTGAGCGAGCCACACGTTTGGCGATGGGTGAGGTCTTCTTGGGATCACCGTCCCCTTCACCAACAATGACCCCGTCATCAAGGGCAGCAGCGATGGAGCCTGAGTCTTCGCCTTCTTCACCACCACCAGAGCGAAGATTGAAGAGGTGCCCGTTCAGATCACTCGTCACCGTGTTGCCGCCTGACACCAGTGCCTGCACTTCGACAGCGGCAAGAGCCAGACCGCCATTCGTGTCGATAATGGAGAACACACCATTGCTCTGATCGAGATAACTGGTGAAGCCGCTCGCCAGGTGCAGGCTGCTGTCATTCAAAGCCAGGCTGGCCGCGAAGCTCCCTGCATTGGCATCACCGCTGTTGAGATGGACCAGTTGCCATTGGTCGCCGCCGCGGAAGTTCGTCATGCCATTGGGATTGCCGATGACAACTGTGCCGCCAGCCGTGGCATCCAGCTTGCCATGCAGATTGATAGAATCCGCCGCCGCGGCGTTGCTGAGATTGTTGCCCAAGCCAGCACCACTGAACAGATCCAGCCGGATCACACTGTCAGCGCCCATCACCACAGCGCCCGAACCAGAGGTGGTGAGCGCAAAGGTCGTGGCCGTTGCCGCCACTCCCGGATCACCCACGCTGAACGTGCCATTGATGAACATGGACTGGTTCGCCGCCGTCGTAATAGCGCCCGTGCCAGCCAGCAGGCTATCACTGCTGAGGTCCAGCCGCGTTGTGTTCACCGCCGCGTTGGCAATCAAGGCAGCGCTGTTCTGCACCGTGGTGGGGCCGTTGTAGTCGCTGTCGGCGCTGACCACCAGCGTCGTTCCGTCCACCACGAGATCCGAACTGGCGCTGGCGCCGCTGATGCCTGTGCCGCTCACATACACCGTCCCACCACCCGTGATGGTGAGCACCGTGCCGTCCTTAGCCAGGCCACCCGTGAGGTTCAGGATGCCGCCACCCGCATTGATGCTGGCATTCGTCTCCGCAGTGATCGCCCCTGTGTAGGTGCTCGTGCCGCTGTTGCGCAGCGCTCCGCCACCGCCTGCACCGCTGCCATTGAGAGCAAGCGTTTCGGACGTGCTGTAGTTCACATTGTTGAGCAGCAGCGTCGCACCGCTGCTCACGGTGGTGCCTGCGGCTCCAGTGCCCAGCGCATTGTTGCTAGTCACTTCCAATGTACCTGCGCGGACGTTCGTCGCGCCTGCATACGTATTGTCACCATTCAGTGTCAGCGTTCCGCTCCCCGCCTGGGTCACGCCACCGCTGCCGCTGATCACACTGGCAAAATCCGTTCCCTGAGTCACCGCATCCGTGCGGTTGAATGCGAGGGTGCCGTTGTTGCTAAGCGCACTGCTGGTGGAAAGCGAACCCGTGGTGCCACCGACGCCGATCTGCAGTACGCCTGCGCTGATGGTCGTGGCGCCGGTATAGGTATTCGTACCGGTAAGCACCCAAGTACCAGCGCCAGATTTCGTCAGTGCCGTGGCATCGCCATTGTCTCCAATCACAGCAGCAAGGATATTGCTTCCAGTGTTTGTGCCCGTCAGAGTCAGCGTGCGGATGCCGCTCTGACTGTTGAATCCCATGCTGCCAGTGTTGGTGAAATTCACCGCTCCTGTCCCTGAAGCATCCAAGGTGCCTCCACTGCTGCCTATGCTGAACAACCGGTCCGTGCTTGTGGCACCTCCGTTGTATTGCAAGATGCCACCATTGAGCACCAAGTTGGACGCGGCATTGGTGGACGCTCCCACATTGCTGCTGGCGCCACCATCTGCGAGTACCGCCACACTGATCACACCAGCGTTGATCGTCGTGCTGCCGCTGTAGCTGCTGTCACCCGTCAGCGTTGTAGCACCGGATCCCACCTGTGTGAAAACACCGCTGCCACTGATGTCATTGGCGATGGTGAGTGCATCCGAACGGTTGATCGTCAGACTGGCGTCGTTGATAACCGCACCTGTGCCCAGCGTGCCCGTTGTTCCCCCTGCACCTACCTGCAATTCGCCAGCACTGATGCGGGTGATGCCCGTGTAAGTGTTCGCACCTGTGAGGACCCAGGTGCCAGTGCCAGATTTCGTCAATGCTGTCGCGCCACCATTGTCACCGATCGCTGTGGCAAGAGTGTTGCTGCCAGTGTTCGTGCCGGTAAGCGTCAGCGAGCGGCTGCCGCTCTGACCATTGAATTCCATGATGCCCGTGTTGGTGAAATTCACCGCTCCTGTCCCGGAGGCCTGCAAAGTGCCGCCGTTGGTTCCTACGCTAAACAAACGGTCCGTGCTCACATCCGCACCGGTGTATTGCAAGCTGCCACCATTGAGCACCAGGTTCGTCGCTTCATTTGTGGACGCCCCCAGATGGCTGTTGCTGCCACCATCTGCGAGGACTGCCACGCTGATCACCCACGCATTGATCGTCGTGCTGCCAGTATACCCATTGTCACCCGTCAGCGTGGTGGTGCCTGAACCCGCCTGCGTGAGCGAACCGCTGCCACTGATCTCGTTGTCGATGGTGATGGCATAAGAACGATTGATGATAAGGCGGGCGTTGTTCGTCACCGCCCCACTTCCAAGCGAGCCCGTGGTGCCACCTGCGCCGATCTGCAGCACACCCGCGTTGATGGTCGTGATGCCACTGTTGCTGTTGTTTCCGGTGAGCACCCAGGTTCCCAGTCCAGACTTCGTCAGTGCAGTCGCGCCACCATTGTCGCCGATCACTGCGGCAAGCGTGTTGTCACCTGTGTTCGTTCCGGTCAGCGTCAGAGTCCGGATGCCGCTCTGAATGTTGAAGCCCATGCTGCCGGTGTTGGTGAAGTTCAGCGCTCCCGTGCCAGAAGCATCCAATGTGCCGCCATTGGTTCCCAGACTGAAAAGACGGTCCGTGCTGACACCTGCGCCCGTGTATTTCAAGGCGCCACCGTTGAGCACCAGGTTCGTCGCCGCATTGGTGGACGCTCCAAGGTTGCTGTGGCTGCCACCATTGGCGAGGACCGCCACACTGAGCACTCCCGCGTTGATCGTCGTGCTGCCGCTATAACTGCTGTCGCCCGTCAGCGTCGTCGTGCCGGCACCCGCCTGCGTGAGCGAACCGCTGCCACTGATCCCATTGGCGATGGTGAGTGCATCGGAGCGGTTGATGATGAGACTGGCGTTGTTGGTCACCGCACCTGATCCAAGCGTGCCTGTCGTGCCACCGGAACCCACCTGCAGCACTCCACCGCTGATGGTGGTTGTTCCCGTGTAGGTATTGGCTCCGGTCAGTATGAAAGTGCCCGATCCCGTTTTGACAATCGACAGCGCCCCTGCACCACCGTCTTGAATAACACCA
>JAPLUN010000494.1 GCA_026397715.1 Verrucomicrobiota bacterium | reverse complement strand
GAACGTGGTGAAGTGCTACTACACCGAGAAGGAATTCGACACGGTGACGAGCTGCTGCCCGGTGCCGATCGTGATCGCCGGTGGCAAGAAGCTGCCAGAGCTCGACGCGCTGAAGATGTGCGCCAACGCCATCAAGCAGGGCGCCAGCGGCGTGGACATGGGACGTAACATCTTCCAGAGCGATGCTCCGGTCTCGATGATGCAGGCGGTGCAGGGCGTGGTGCACGGTGGCCTCAACGCCAACAAGGCCTTCGAACTCTACAACGACCTCAAGAAGAAAGAGCTGAAGAAGAAGTAAGCCTCAGCAGATCGAAAGCATTCACAGAAGGGGGATCATCTTGATCCCCCTTCTTTCACTCACCTCTCCATTCCTTCCCTTTTCTCCTCCTTCCATGGAACTCAAATCCAATCAGGTGCGGCTCATGATGCTGCAAGTCGCCGATGCCATCATCGTCGCTGAACCCATGCTCTCCCAAGCCGACCGCGATCTCGGCGATGGCGACCACGGCCTCGGCATGAAGCGCGGCATGGAAGCCGTCAAAGCCCAGCTTGAGCCCATGGAACCCACCAGCGTGGAGCAGGTCTTCGTCACCACCGGCACCGCCATGATGACCAGCATGGGCGGAGCCTCCGGAGCCCTCTTCGGCACCGTTTATCGCGCCGGTGGTAAGGCCCTCGCAGGCCGTGAGTTCTTCGATGCAGAAGGCCTTGCCCTCCTCCTCGAAGCCGCCCTCGAAGGCGTCATGAAACGCGGTGGCGCCAAGCCCGGCGACAAAACCATGATCGACGCCCTCGCCCCAGCCGCCGCCAAAGCCCGCGAATCCGTCGGCCTCTCACTCACCGCAGCCCTGACCGCCGTCGCCGCAGCAGCCGAGTCCGGCAAAGAAGCCAGCAAAGCCATGATCGCCCAGTTCGGCCGCGCCAAAACCCTCGGCGAAGCCTGCCTCGGCTTCCCCGACGCCGGTGCCTGCTCCGTCGTCATCATGCTCAGCACGATGCGGGATTACGTGACGGTGTAGAGGGCCCATGCCACCCGGCAAGGTTGACATGGGTTCCTCGGTGAAGAACACTTGAGCCATGACTGCCGTGATCGACATCCCCGATGATCTGTACAAGAAAGTGACCGCTCGTGTCGCTTCGCTTGGGCGTCACGTGCCTGAAGTGACGGTGGAACTCTACGAGCGTTGGCTGGTTGATGAGAAGGATGCATCCGTTCCGACTACGGCGCAGCCTGCGGATGCGCATTGGTTGGAAGATTGGTTCCGCTCGGCGGACGAGGCGGTCTCGCGTACTTCAGCAGGACCATCAGCCCGGGAGCTTCTCATGCAAGACCGCAACCGGCTTGAGAAATCGTGAGCTTGACGATTGATGCCAGCGTTTGGATCTCCGCCGCAGATGCGACTGACAAGTTTCATCAGCCAAGCCGTGATCTCCTGCGTAAAGTCGTCGCGGATGGGATCGCCGTGATACAACCAGCCTTTGGCAGAACCGAGGTTGCCTGTGCGCTGGCTCGTCGTCTTCGCGATGGTGCGCAGGGACAGCAACTGACGCATTCGCTCATGAATCGAATGGTCACTTCGGAAGTAGCCATGGACACTGCGTTCTTGACTGCAACGGAGAGTATCGGCACCTGCCAGTTTCTCCGAGGTGCCGACGCGCTCTATGCCACTGTCGCCCAACAAAGCCAGAGTCCACTAATCTCGTGGGACAACGAGCATCTGCAACGAGCGGGCGGCATCACCCCGACGGACTGGCTCGCCGCGAATCCTTGAAGCAGTCGAAAAACCCTGTCCGGTTTCCCCTTCCCGCGTGAGATTATGCCAGACGCATGAACACGCATGAGACCCAGGCCGCGCAGGTTTTCCTCGCCCATCACGATTTCGTGAGGGGGGTGGCGCTGAAGTATGCACCCTGGCCGGGGCTGATGGAGGACATCGCCCAGCAGGTGTTTTTGGAGTTCATGGCCAAGGAGTCCCAGTGGGACCTGAGCACGGATGCACGCCCGCTGCTGGCGACGATGACACGGCACATCGCCATGCGGCAGTGGCGCGAGCGCACACGCCAGCAGCCCGAGGTGGTGCAAAAGCTGGCCGATCACATCCGCCTGCTGGCCGAAGAACGCGAAGCCCCGCCGCGCTACGAAGAAGAAATCAGCGTGCTGCGCAACTGCTTGCAAAAGCTGCCGGAAAAAAGCCGCGAGCTGGTGGAGCTCTACTACTACAACGACATCGGCACACCGCAGATCGCCGATCAGATCCGCATGAAGGCGGACACCGTCTGCCGCGCCCTCTCCCGCGTGCGCGAAAAACTGCGCGAGTGCATCGAGCGCTCGTCCAACCAAGGAGGCCCCGCACATGCCTGACACCGACACCTTGATCCAGCACTACCTCGAAGGCACCCTCAACACGGCCGAGGCGGAGGAGTTGCACGAGTTGCTGCAAACACAGCCAGAACTCGGCGAGCGCCTGCTCCAGCACTTCGACATGGATGCCATGCTGCGCGCCACCAAGCCACTGGTCGCGGACAACATCATCCGCCCCGCCCTGCTGCCCAAGCGCCGCTTCACCTTCGCCACCGTCACCAGTGTGGCAGCCATGGCCGCCTGCATCACCCTGCTGGGCACCTGGCTGATGAATGCCGCACTGGACCTGCGCCCCGAGACCGAAGAAACCACCGCCTCCGTGGCCGTGCTGACGCGTGGCGTGAATCTGGAATGGGACTCCGCCACCATCACCCCCGGCACGCCGCTCTCGCCGGGCTGGCTCAAACTGAAATCCGGCATCGCCCAGATCGAGTTTTATCAAGGCGCGCGCGTCCTGATCGAAGGCCCCGCCGAATTGCAGCTCGTATCCTCAGGCGAGGCCACCTGCACACGCGGCAAACTCAGCGCGCAGGTGCCCCCCCAAGCCAAGGGCTTCCGCATCAACACCCCCAAAGGCATCATCGTCGATCTCGGCACCGAGTTCGGCTTGGATGTCAGCGCCGCTAATGAGGAGGTGCATGTGTTCAAAGGCGAGGTGGAGCTACATCAGCCTACCGCGACCATGAAGTCCCTCAAAGAAGGCCAGGCCATGGCGATCGCTGGCAACACCGCCGTGCTCACCGCGAATGCCTCCAGCTTTGCTTCGCTCAATGAGATCGACGCCCGCAGCGCGATGTCCCAGCGCTTCCAGTTCGAAAAGTGGCTGGCCTCCAGCTCCAAGGTGAACGCCGATGCCGGACTCCGACTGCGCTTTGATTTCCAAGACGACGAAGGCTCGCGCTCCCTGCGCAATCACGCCTTGAACGGTGGCCAGATCGAAGACGGCAGCATCGTCGGCGCTTCCTGGACCACCGGCCGCTGGCCCGGCAAGCGCGCCCTCGAATTCCGCAATGTCAGCGACCGCGTGCGCCTGAATATTCCCGGAGAAACCAAGACCCTGACCATGGCCGTCTGGGTGCGCGTCAACGGCCTCGACCGCACCTTCAACTCCCTCTTCATGTCCGAAGGCTGGGGCGAACGCAAAGTCCACTGGCAGATCACTCGGGACGGCAAAGTGCGCCTCGGCATCGCTGGCAGCGCGGGTGCGCATCATGCCGACCATGACACACCCGTCTTCTTCACCCCGGAACGCTTTGGCCGCTGGACGCATCTGGCCGTCGTCTTTGATCCCGCCACCCAGGAGGTACGGCACTATGCCAATGGTGAACTCCTGACGCGCTCGAGCCTCAAGGCCACGCAAGCGCTGAAGATCGGCATCGCCGAACTCGGCAACTGGAACGACGGCCGCAAATCCGGCGGCGTCGCCATCCGCCACCTCAGCGGCGCCATGGACGAATTCGCCCTCTGGGACCGTGCCCTCAGCGATGCGGAGATTGCGGCGCTGGCGAGGTGAGAGCGGATCATTGCAGGAACTATCGCATTTGGCGATTCAAGAAGTAAAACATAGTTTTATTATTCTCAACACACTGATCTTGAGTGCCTCAAGTCCTCAGAATCATAGTCACTGCCGCAGCATCATAGGCCACCATTGGCTCTAACCATTGACAATCCAGCGTGTAATACACAGTATTACCCATGATCAAGACCATCAGCAAGATCGGCAACTCCCAAGGCCTCATCTTTGACTCCGCCCTCCTCCAACTCACCCGGCTCAAGGTGGGAGATGAGGTCAATGTCGAGGTCCATGCCGGCGGCACGATCACCATCACTCCAATGGCACCCGCAGTCATCGAAGCCGCCAAAGCTGCCGAGACCGTCAAACGCCTGATCCAGAAAAACAGCGAGCTCTTCCGCCGCCTTTCATGAGCACCGCCATTCTGCATCCGACTCTTGAGGCGGCGTTCGCCATCCACGCCGCCGTCCTCGCCGCGCACAGCGGCAGCCCCGGTCTGCGCTCCCGAGAACTGTTGGAATCCGCCTTGGCCGCTCCCCAAGCCGCCATCTCAGGAACTCCCCGGATCTCTGACCCCGTCGAAATCGCAGCGGCCTATTTGTTCTACCTCTGCCGCAATGACGCCTTCCTCGACGCCAGCAAACCCGCCGCTTTGGCCACCTGCCTGATCTTCCTGAGTGAAAACGGCTTCCTGAAAACGGAAGTCCTTGATGCAGATGCCTGGGAAAACCTCACCCTCGAAACCGCCGCTGGCATCCTGAGCCGTGATGAGGTGACTCAAAAACTGCGCCACTTGGTGTCTTAGCCCACTACCTAGCCTCGGGCACGCTCGCCTTGCTTCGTCGGCAGCGCTCACTGCAAAACTTCACTTCCTCCCACACCTTCTCCCACTTCTTGCGCCAGGTGAAGGGCCGCCCGCAGACTAGACAGGGCTTGGAAGGAAGATCCTGCTTTTTCACACCTTTCATGCCGGGTCTGATTCCTGGTTGGGTGCAGCAGCTTCTCTCTGATTCATAGCGTGAAGCGATTTCAAATACGCATTGTTGGGCGCGGGCTTGGCGGCGCGTTCCTCGGTTTCCAGCATGCCCTGCACACGCCCCGTGCTCTCGGCGATCAGACCGGCGATCAGCGATGCCTCGGGCAGATTCTTCCAGTACTTCTTCGGCATCTCGGACTGCATGGCGCTGATTTTGACCCGGGCTGGATTGAAGATGTTCCGGTAGTAGGTGCGCCACAGGTCATCCAGCGCGTCCTCATCCGGGGCGCTGCTGCGTGACACGCCTGCGGTGAAATGCAGCCGCGTGCCATCCCAGTGCGCGCACTCATAGGGCGTCAGGATGGACCAATCCATCCCGGCAAAGCGCTTTTCAAAAAACGGCGTGGCCAGCCGCACGATGCGGTGCTCTGGCTCAAACCACGCCACGAACTGCTCGCGCCCCGTGGCGGCATCCGTACCCACCAGCCGAAAGCGCACAAAGGCATGCATCTTGTGGATGTCCCGCCCCACCGCCTTGGACCAGTCCTGCAGTTGGCGCACATCGCGGTCCGTCGCCATGGCCAGCAGGTGCCGCTCCGCCCCGCGCGTCAGCCGCCACAGCACCCGGTAAAGCATGCCCCAGCGCCGCGCATCCGTATGCGCCGCCACGCTCCGTGCCAGGTCCATGAAAGCCGCCGGCACTTTGATGGCACTGTCCCCCGGCACCGCTGTGGTATCAGGAGGTGCTTCACCGACAAACAACGAGGCTTCCTGGCGATCATCCGTCCACAGCACTTCCTCAGGGGCCACGCCCTGCGCCAGCAACTGGCGGGCCGCAGCTCTCCAGGCTTCATACTCAGGCTCAATGACGAGGGTGCGCATGCTCGTGTTTTAGAGCTCCCCGGATCTCACGGAGAGGAAGTCGCTCGTGGCAGGCTTGGGCGGTGCGTCAAAGTTGATTTCCAACTGCTCCGGTGGCGGCAAAAACCGCGCCCGCAGCGAGTCGCTGTCCAGTCCCAGCTTGGCCGGATGATGATCCGCCGCAGTGATGAAAGGCAGCAGCTTCTTCATTTGCAATCGCAGCCGCACCAGATCCGCCAGCCGCAGCCGGGTATAGCGCCGCGCACCCAGGATGCGCTCCACATTGCGCACGCCCAGACCCGGAATGCGCAGCAGCAGCTCCCGGGGCGCTTTGTTCACATCCACCGGAAAGGTGGCGCGATTTCGCAGCGCCCAGGAGAGCTTGGGGTCCAGCGCCAGATCCAGATTGGGGTCGGCGGCAGAGGCGATCTCCTCCACCTTGAAATCATAGAACCGCAGCAGCCAGTCCGCCTGATAAAGCCGGTGCTCGCGGATCAGCGGCGGTGCCTTTAGCGGCAAAATCGATGACGGTTCCGGGATCGGGCTGAAGGCCGAGTAATACACCCGGCGCAGCCGGTGCGAGGTGTACAGCTTGTCCGCACACCCTAGGATCACCGCATCCGTCGAGGCATCCGCCCCCACCAGCATCTGCGTACTCTGGCCCGTGGCAAAGGGCGGCGGCTTCGGGGCATCCGGTTTGCGTTTCTCTGCATGCCTCTCCTCGATCTTGCCCCGGATGTGCCCCATGGCCTCCTCCGTACGCGCCAGATTTTTCTCCGGGGCCAGCGTATTGAGACTCTGCTGGCTGGGCAGCTCCACATTGATGCTGATACGGTCCGCATAGCGCCCAGCTAAGGCAATGAGCTCCTGCGAGGCTTCCGGGATCGTTTTCAAATGAATGTAGCCACGAAACTGGTGCACCTCCCGCAGCTTCCGTGCGACCTCGATCACCAGCTCCATCGTATGGTCCGCACTGCGGATGATCCCGCTGCTCAGAAACAATCCCTCGATGTAGTTCCGCTTGTAGAAATCCAGCGTCAGTTGCACCACCTCGTCTGGCGTGAAGCGCGCCCGCGTCACATTGCTGGACCGCCGGTTGATGCAGTAGTGGCAGTCATACAGGCAGGCATTTGTCATGAGCACCTTCATCAGCGAGACGCAGCGCCCGTCCGGTGTGTAGGAATGGCAGATCCCCATCCCACCCGTAGAGCCCACGCCCGCGCTGCCCCGCGAATCCTTCCGCGCCGCGCCACTGCTCGCGCACGAAGCATCATACTTCGCCGCGTCGGCCAGGATTTCGAGTTTGCGGGTGATGTCCATCATGTGGTGGCTCTACGTCTCTCCTCACCGAGCCGACCATTTATCGTGTCCAAGCAGAGGGCAAACATGCCACATCCATGACTGTTCCTTAGAACAGTTCAATCACAAACAAGGGTTACTTCAGCATCTTAAATTCACCAGCGGATGTCTCGCATGACTCAGTCATGAATCATTCCCAACCCCATTTTTATTGTCCGGTTTCATCACGCCATGCGGTATAAGCTTTCCCCGTCCGTTTTTTCCCAACCCATGAAGCATCTTCTATTCACCCTCGCCCTGCTTGGCTCGGTCGCATCCGCGCACGCGCAGGAATATCTCGAAATCGCCGCCAATCCGGTCGGTGCCGGCAAAGGCAAAAAGATCGTCCTGGTGGCCGGTGACGAAGAATATCACACCGAAGAGAGCATGCCCATGCTGGCCAAGATCCTGGCCAAGACCCACGGCTTCAACTGCATCGTCCTTTTCTCCACGGACGAAAAGGCAGGCTACATCGACCCCAACAACCAGAAAAACATTCGCGGCACCGAGATGCTCGCAGATGCAGATCTCCTCATCATCGGCACCCGCTTCCGCCAGCTCCCCGACGATAGCCTAGCGCACTTCGCCAAGTTCCTGAACTCCGGCAAACCCGTCATCGGCTTCCGCACCGCCACCCACGCCTTCACCGGCAGCGCCAAAACGGGCGACTTCAAGTGGAGCGAGTTCGGCCTCAAAATCCTCGGCGAAAAATGGGTGAGCCACCATGGGCAGCACAAAAAAGAAGGCACTCGCAGCGTGGTTGTAGAAGCCAACAGCAAAAACGAAATCCTGCGCGGCGTCGGCGAGATCTTCTGCACCACGGATGTCTATGGCGCTCCGAATGTGAAGCCAGAAAGCGACACCATCCTGCTGCGCGGTGCCGTCACCGAGACCCTCGACCCCAAATCGAAGAACATCGCCGGCCCGAAAAACGAGCCCATGCAGCCCATCGCTTGGCTGCATGATTACACTGCTCCGGACGGCAGCACCAAGGGCCGCTCCTTCTGCACCACCATGGGTGCCTCGCTGGACTACACGGACGAAAACCTCCGCCGCCTCATCGTCAATGCCGCGCACTCCCTCCTGAAACTGCCCGTGCCTGACAAGGCGGACGTCGCCTTCATCGATCCCTTCAAGCCCACCGCCTTCGGTTTCACCAAGGACGCTGGCTACTTCAAGCAGCGCAATCTGAAACCCGGCGACTTCGCCACCGGCAGCAGCCCTTCCATGGGCGTGCCCGAAGACAAATCCAAACCGACAGCTGCCAAAAAGTCGGACGCAAAAAAGCCGGAAGAAGTCAAAGCCCCGCATCAGCCCAGCTTGGAACCCGCCGCCGCCACCTCCGCACGCCCCCAGGCCGTCGCACCACCGAGCAAGGGCGAGCACATCGTTCTCATCGGCAACGGTCTTGCCGAGCGCGACACCTGGTACAGCCGCATCGAAACCGAGCTTCAGCTCCGCTACCCCGACCGCGAGCTCTTCTTACGCAACATGGGCCATGTGGGCGACACCCCCGGCTTCCGCCCCCACCCCTCACGCGCATCGCAGTGGGCCTTCCCCGGCGCAGAGAAGTTCCATCCTGACAAGCCCATCCACAACGGCCAGGGCTTCTACGCCACGCCGGACCAGTGGCTCACCCATTTGAAAGCAGACACCATCGTCGGCTTCTTCGGCTACAACGAATCCTTCGACGGCCCCTCCAAAGTCGGCAATTTCGAAGCCGAACTCGACGCCTGGGTCGTCCACACCTTGAGCAAGGCCTACAACGGCAAGACCGCCCCCCGCGTCGTGCTCGTCAGCCCCATCGCCTACGAAAATCAGAGCGCCAAACGCGATCTGCCCAAGGGCGACGTCGAAAACTCAAACCTGCTTCTTTATGCAAGCTCCATCGAGAAAGTCGCTAAAAAGCACGGCCTGACCTACATCGACCTCTTCACCCCCACGCAGGAACTTGAGTCCAAAGGCGGCGAATCCTTCACCACTGGCGGTTTCATCCCCACGGACAAAGGTTACGTGGAAGTGGCCAAGCTTCTCGCCACCGGCCTCTATGGCCACGCCAGCTACGAATCCAAGGCAGACCCCAAGCTGGTCCATGAAGCCGTGAAGGAAAAAGACTGGTTCTGGAACAGCGACTACAACATCCTCAACGGCGTCCACGCCCACGGTCGCCGCTACAACCCCTACGGCCCGCAGAACTACCCGGATGAAGTGCAGAAGTCCCGCGAGATGACCGCCCTGCGCGACAATCTGATCCATGCCGTCGCCACCGGCAAAACCACCGAACTCAAGGTGGACGACAGCATGACCCACGCGCTGCCTCCCGTGCCCACGAATTACGTGCCAAGCGTCAAGAACGGCAGTGAGAAGTACCTCTATGGCGAGGACGCACTGAAGTCCCTCAAAGTGCCTGAAGGCTACAAGGTCGAGCTGTTTGCCTCCGAGAAGGAGTTCCCGAACCTCGCGAACCCGATGCAGATGTCCTTCGACAACAAAGGCCGCCTCTGGGTCGCCACCATGCCGACCTACCCGCACTATCGCCCCGGCGATGCCATGCCGGATGACAAGATTCTCATCTACGAAGACACCAACAACGACGGCAAGGCCGACAAGGAAACCGTCTTCGCCGACAAGCTGCACCTGCCCATCGGCTTCGAATTCGCCACCGAAGGCGTCTATGTGACCCAGGAGCCGAACCTCGTCCTGCTGCGCGACACCAACGGCGACGACAAAGCCGACAGCATGGAGATCGTTCTCGGCGGCTTTGACACGCACGACACCCACCACGCCATCAGCGCCTTCACCGCCGACCCCAGCGGCGCCTTCATGCTGTGCGAGGGCGTCTTCCTCCACTCCAATGTCGAGACTCCCTACGGCCCTGTGCGCTGCGTCGATGGCGGCTTCTTCCGCTACAGCCCGCAGCGCGGCATGCTGGAGCGCACCATCCAGATGAGCATCCCGAATCCCTGGGGCTTCGTCTTTGACCAGTGGGGCCAGGATTTCCTCCTCCACACCTCCGGCACCACCATGAATTGGGCCCTCCCAGTCGAAGTGAAGCCCACCTTTGGCAGCAAGACCCCCTCCACCGCCGACCTCGTGCCGGACGGCCACAAAGTGCGCCCCACCAGCGGCCTCGAGATTGTCTCCTCCCGCAACTTCCCCGACGAAGTGCAGGGCGACCTCATCTACTGCAACGCCATCGGCTTCCTCGGCATCAAGCAGGTCAAAATTGAAGACAGCGGCACCGGCTGGAAAACCGCGCATCGCCAGGACCTCCTCGTCAGCACCGACGGCAACTTCCGCCCCGTTGATCTGGAATTCGCACCCGATGGCTCCCTCTTCGTCATCGACTGGCACAACGTCCTCATCGGCCACATGCAGCACAATGCACGCGATCCCCTTCGCGACCACGTGCATGGCCGCATCTACCGCATCACCTACGCGGGCCGCCCGCTCGTGAAGCCCGTGCCCGTCGCCGGTGCCCCGCTCGCCACGCTTTTTGAAGACCTCAAGGAACCCGAACTCCGCACCCGCTACCGCGCCCGCCGCGAACTCCGTGCCCACGACGCCAAGGAAGTGCTGCCCGCCATTAAAGCCTGGGCCGCCAAGCAGAAGGACACCCACGCCAAGCTCGAAGCCCTCTGGGTCACCTGGGGCCTGAACGAGGCCGATGAAGGCCTCCTGCGTGAAATGCTCGCCTCCCCCGACTTCCACGCCCGCGCCGCCGCCGTCCGCGTGCTGCGCTACAACACCCACCGCATCGCCGATCACGTCGCCCTCCTCGAAAAAGCCGCCGCCGATGAACACGGCCGCGTGCGCCTCGAAGCCGTCGTTGCCGCCTCCTGGTTGCCCAACATTCCCGCCGCGAAAAACATCGTTGCCATCGCCTCCAAGCTCTCGCTGGACGACTGGAACAAGGCAGCCACCAAAACCGCCGCCGACCGCCTCGCCGGCATCGCCGAAATCGTGAAGCCCGAGCATCCCGTGATTCAACCGCCCTCTTACCTGAGCGACGCCGCGAAGAAGCAGTTCAAGTTCGGCCAGGAAATTTATTTCCGCGAAGGCCACTGCGTCACCTGTCATCAGCCCAATGGCGCTGGCCTTGACCCTGCCTTCCCCAGCATCGCCAACAGCCCCTGGGTCACCACCGATCGCGACCGCCTCATCAAGATCGCCATGTACGGTCTCATGGGCCCCCTCAAGGTCGGTGCCAAGGAATACAACGGCCAGGTGCCCATGACGCCCTTCGGTGGCATGCTCAAAGACGAGGAAATCGCCAGCGTCCTCACCTTCGTCCGCAACCACTTCGGCAACAAAGCCGACCCCATCTCCGCCGCCGAAGTCAAAGCCATCCGCGACGCCAACCCCGGCCGCATGATGCTCTACACCACCGATGAACTGCTGAAGCAGCACCCGATGAAGTAAGCAGCAGCTACAAAACGAATGATCCCCCAACGCCGGGCCCTCACAGGCCCGGCGTTGTCGTTTTGCTGAATCCGACACATCCTTTGCTGGTACGTTTGGAAAGTTGGACACGTTTAACCACGCGCCCAACCATGAACCGCCTCCTTCTCCTTCCTCTCCTGATTGCCTCCTTCGCCTCCGCGCAGGACGGCTTCAAACCGCTCTTCAACGGCAAAGACCTCACCGGCTGGGATGGGAATCCAGAACTCTGGAGCATCGAGGACGGCTGCATCACTGGCAAAACCACCGGCCCCGAACAGCTCGCCTACAATCAGTTTCTCATCTGGCGCGGTGGCAAAGTGAAGAACTTTGAACTGCACGCGAAGATCAAAGAAACGGGCAACAACACAGGCATCCAGTATCGCTCCAAGGAACTTCCAGAGAACGGCAAGTGGTCCATCGGCGGTTATCAGTGCGACATCCACCCCGCCACGCCGAACAACGCCATGGTCTATGAAGAACGCGGGCGCGGCATCATCGTTCAGAACGGGCAGGGCGTGGTGATCGATCCCGAAGGCAAGCGCTGGCTCGCCTCCGAGCATGAACCCGTGAAGGTGGACATCGCCACATGGCATGACTACACCGTCATCGCTCAGGGCAATCACCTCATCCACAAGATCGACGGCCAGGTGACCATCGACCTGCTGGACTTTGAAGAATCAAAACGCTCCCTCGAAGGCCTGATCGCTTTCCAGATTCATCGCGGCCCCGCCATGAAGGTGCAGATCAAGGACGTCATGCTCAAGGAACTGCCAGACGGCGGCGTGATCTCATTCGAAAAATCCGCGATCCCCAGCGATGCGCAGATCATCGAAGCCAAAGCACCCGCGAAGGGCAAAGGTAAAGGCCAAACACCCGCTCCTGCACCAGCCAAGGGAGATGCGAAAGCCAAGGCAGCCAAAGTGAAACCCAAGCGCCCGGATGCCGTCGGTCCGGCCATCGGCGCGAATGTGGCCACACCGGTCACCAACATCAAAACGCTGCCAGATTTCAAAGTGGAGCTGCTCTACTCCGTGCCCGGCGGCGAGCAGGGCTCATGGGTCAATCTTTGCAGCGATGACAAAGGCCGCATCTATGCCAGCGATCAATACGGTGGTCTCTATCGTTTCAACGCACCCGCTCCGGGCCAGTCGCTGAAGCCTGAAGACGTGCAGAAAGTGGCCGCAGAGATTCGCGGCGTGAACGGCATGCTGTTTGCCTTCGGCGCGCTCTACCTCGGCGTGAACGATTACGAGAAGAAGGTCCCCAGTGGCCTCTATCGCGTCACCGACAGCAACAACGACGACATGCCGGACAAGGTCGAGATGCTGCGCGAGTTTGACGCCAGCAGCGACCACGGCGTGCATGCCATCGTGCCGACACCAGACGGCAAATCGCTCTACCTCATCACCGGCAACAACGCTGTGCTCAAAGACGGCCCAAAGGCCGGCACGCTCGACACTTCACCCGTGGCCAAGCTGTGGGGAGATGACCATCTGCTGGCGCGCATGCCGGATGGCCGCGGTCACAACCGCCACGTCATGGCTCCCGGCGGCATCGTTTATCGCGTCTCACCAGACGGCAAGCAGTTCGAAATCTTCGCCTCCGGCTTCCGCAACATCTTCGACGGCAGCGTGAACCGCGACGGCGAGCTCTTCGTGTATGACGCTGACATGGAGTATGACTTCAATACCTCCTGGTATCGCCCCACGCGCATCAATCACGTCGTCAGCGGTGCGGAGTTCGGCTGGCGCAACGGCGCAGGCAAGTACCCCGAGTTCTACTATGACAACCTGCCCGCCACGCTGAACATCGGTCCCGGCTCGCCCACCGGCACCACCTTCGGTTATGGCGCGAAGTTTCCCGCCAAATACCAGGAGGCCTTCTTCGTACTCGACTGGAGCTGGGGCAAAATCTACGCCGTGCATCTCAAGCCCAGCGGTTCCACCTACACCGCCACGAAGGAAGAATTCGTCACCGGCGGCCCGCTTCCCGTCAGCGATGCCATCATCGGCAAAGATGGCGCGATGTACTTCACCATCGGCGGCCGTCGCGTGCAGTCGGGACTCTATCGCGTGACTTACACCGGGAAGGAATCGACAGCCCCAGTTACATCCAAGCCTAAGATCACGCCTGCCAGCGATCTCCGCCATGAGCTCGCCGCCTTCCACGGCAAAGCCGACCCGAAAGCCGTCGAATTCGCCTGGCCGCATCTCAGTGACAAGGATCGCTTCATCCGCGCCGCCGCACGCACCGTGCTGGAGCATCAACCCGTCTCCGAATGGGAAACCAAGGCGCTCAATGAAAAGAACGCCACCGCTCAGCTCGAAGCCCTGCTTGCCCTCACTCGTGTAACGGGCGTCTGCCCCACGCACCGTGCTCCCGATCACGTCGTGAACACCGCCATGCGCGACAAGCTTTGGGCCGCGCTGCTGAAGCGCGACTTCAAGAAGCTCAACAACGAGCAGCGCATGGCCTACGTGCGCCTCACCGAGATCATCCTGCACCGCTTTGGCAATCCTGACGACGCTACGGTCGCCGCGATCATCGCGAAGCTCGATCCCGCTTATCCAGCAGACAACTTCGAGCTCAACTGGCTGCTCACCGAAACGCTCGCCTACCTCCAGGCCCCGAACACTGCGGCAAAGGGCATGGCCCTCATTGCAGCCGCGGAAAGCCAGGAGCCGCAGATCGAATACGCCCGCAGCCTGCGCTTCCTGAAAACCGGCTGGACCAAGGAACTCCGCACCCAGCAGCTCGAGTTCCTCCTCAAAGCCGCCAACTACAAGGGCGGCGCCAGCTTCGCCATCTTCATCGACTTCATCCGCAAAGACTCGCTGGCCACCTTCACACCTGAAGAAAATGCGCAGCTTGCCGAACTCATCGCCAAGAAACCCGAGGCGAAGAGCGCCATCGA
>JAPLUN010000594.1 GCA_026397715.1 Verrucomicrobiota bacterium | reverse complement strand
CGTCCTCGAAGGCATCGACGCCGCCATCGCCGCCGGCTTCCAGTCCATCAAGCTCAACTGCGTCCTCATGAAAGGCCAGACCGAGAACGAGCTGCCCGCCCTCATCAATTTCGCCCGCGAAAAAAACGCACTCCTCCGCTTCATCGAGCTCATGCCCGTCAGCACCCAGGACGTCCTGAGCGAGGACAATTTCCTCCCCATCGGCATCGCCAAGCAGCTCGTCGAGCAGACCACCGGCCCGCTCACACCCCTGCCCGATTTCAAGACCAACGGCCCCGCCGCCTACCATCTCATCCCCGCCACCGGCCAGAAGATCGGCTTCATCGGCGCGATGACGAACCTGCACTTCTGCGAGAACTGCAACAAGCTCCGCCTCACCTGCGACGGCAAGCTCCGCCCCTGCCTCGGCAGCTACCTCGAGTTCGACCTCCGCACCGTCCTCCGCGCCGGTTGCACCGACCCCGAACTCGCCGCCTTCTTCCAAAATGTCGTCTCCCGCAAACCCAAGGAACACGACTTCCGCCACAACTACCAGCCCAACCGGCGAATGATTGCGATTGGTGGGTAATTGGAGAGTCTCCTCGCTAAAGATCACTTGTTTCTGCAGACTTCACCCATCGAACACAACGATGCGTTTAAGTAAGTCACCAAATGCATCGGCGACTTTTCGTGAAGTTGTCTGTCCTCCGTAGTAGTTGATGTAGTGAACAGCGTTTCGGCGATCAACCACATAGAGGTTTCCCAGCTCACAGTCGGCAACAGGCAATACACCGTCACCCTTCAAATCAACGTGTGTTTCCAATTTGGATAGCACTGAATTGGCACCGAAGAAGGTCAGTATTGGCAGTTCTGGGTCTCCATCAATCAATCCGCCCACAAACGCACCTCCATACACACAGGCGAAGTCCCTGTATTCCTTGGGGAGCGTCCTACCAAGGTCTTGTCCGATAGTCGCAAGTTCCGTTTCCGTGAACGGAGTGGCTGGTTCAATTCGTGGATCTAGCATTAGTTTTCTCCTCGGATTTGTTGAGTGCCGGCCGCATGATTGCATCAAAGATCAACTGGGTCCAAAGAGGCCATTCACTCTAGCCATTTAAAATTTTTGAGGTCCAAGCTCAAACCTGCACAGGATTTACACGATGGCAGAATTAACAAAATTCGAGCCATCCATCTATTCCATCGCCCCCGCCATCATCCCGCGCCCCCAAATCACAACGCATTAATCCTGCATAATTCTGCGATCCTGTAAATCCTGTCAAAACCAACCGACCAAACAAAAAGCCGCCCCCGCCTCGCCCACAGCCCCCTCACTCACGGAAGCAAAATACCACTTTCCCCGCCCTCCCCCCATCCCTAGCATCCTCCTTCCCATGCGCCCACTCACCCACCTCAACCGCAAAGGCGAAGCCGCCATGGTCGACGTCTCCGCCAAGCCCCCGCTCCGCCGCGAAGCCGTCGCAGAAGGCCGCATCCTGCTCCAGCCCGCCACGCTCGATCTCATCCGCAAAAACCAGGTCAAAAAGGGCGACGTCCTCAGCATTGCCCGCATCGCCGGCATCCAGGCCGCCAAGCAGACCCAGTACCTCATCCCCCTCTGCCATCAGATCCCGCTGAGCAAAGTACAGGTCGATTTTGAAGTGCGTCCCAAAGCCATCCACATCACCGCCACCGCCATCACCGTCGCCCCCACCGGCGTCGAAATGGAAGCCCTCACCGCCGTGAGCATCGCGGCCCTCACCATCTACGACATGTGCAAAGCAGCGGATAAGAAGATGCGCATCGAAGGCGTGAAACTGGTGAAGAAGACCAAGGGTTGAGGCTGTGGCATAGGCATGTGCCGTGAGCATGTGCCATCTGCCGCGTATAGTATGCCGTGAGCATGTTCCATGAAGGCCAAAGGCCTTCCGTATTTGAGCCCAGGGTTCGAAGAACCCTGGGTACACGCCCCATCATCTTGTTCTCTCAAGGACCAACCACAACGTGGTTGTGTCCACCGCCGCCGCGCCACAGTCCATCTTCAATCCCACACATAGGCTTCATCCCAGGTCTGTCCATGGCGTCGCAACAACTCACGGTATTCCTCCTGAAACGTGATCTTTCGATGGTGCTCTTCCTGTCTCGAATTGTATCGCGATACGGCGCTCAAATTAGATTCGGACACCGAGAAACATCCATACCCGGCCTGCCAGTGAAACTGGCCGAACAATCCACCTCGCTTCTGAATCCAATTGGTGGAGATACGTTTGATCTCCTTCACAAACTCCGCCATCGCCAGCGTGCGAGACAACGTGGTCAGAAGATGCACGTGATCCGCGACACCGCCGATCTGGATGGGCAGGCAGTCGAGCGTCTTGGCGCACCCGCCCAGATACGCGTGCACCTCGGAGCGAAATGCCGGATCGTGGAAAGAGGGTTCGCGCCCCTTGGTGGAGAACACCGTGTGGATCAAAACTCGGGCAATGGATTGTGACATGCGCAAGTTTTGGATCATTCGGCGGCGGACGCAACTCCGTTGGAGTTGCACGCGAAAGAGGCCATGGGAGATCGGTAACCCAGGGTTCTTCGAACCCTGGGCTCAAATACAAAAGCCCGTTGGGCTTGCGCCCACCAAAACAAAACACGCGACACCTTCCGGCATCGCGTGTTTCAAACTTATTGCGCAATCCCCGCTTACGCGAAGAGGTTCGTAATCGGCTGCCCCTTGTCGGCAATCGTGAACGGACGCTTGCTCGGGCTGTAGATGACTTGGTCCAGCGGCAGACCCAGCGCATACGCAATCGACGCGTTGAAGTCCATGATCTTGACTTTGTCTTCGACGACTTCGCGGCCTTCCTTGTCGGTCTTGCCGTAGGTGTAGCCGCCTTTGACGCCACCGCCAAACATGACGCCGGAGAAGGCTTTCGGATAGTGGTCGCGACCGGCGTTCTGATTGATGTCCGGCGTGCGGCCGAACTCAGAAGTCAGCACGATGAGGGTGTCTTCGAGGAGACCACGATTGTGCAGATCAGCCACCAGCGTGGCCAGCCCCTTGTCCAGAGTTTCGCAACGGTCCGGCACGGCCACAAAGTTGGCATTGTGCGTGTCCCAGCCGCCGAGGGAAACCTCTACGAAGCGGACCCCGCGCTCCACCAGACGGCGGGCGAGGAGGCAGCCCTGGCCGAAGGCTTCCTTGCCGTAGGCGGCGCGGAGATCTCCGGGCTCCTGGGTAAGGTCGAAGGCCTTGAGGTCTTCGGACTTCATCATGGCCATGGCGTCGTCATACATGTCGGCATAGGCCTTCACATTGCGGTGCGGGAAGGTGGTGCGGAAGTCCTTGTCGAGTTCATCGGCCAGCTTCATGCGGGCCTGGAATTTCTCTTCGGGGCTGCCGTTCTTGATGTTCTTGAGGCCGTTCTCCGGATTGCTGACGAACAGCGGAGCCTGCGCCGCAGGGAAGAAGCCCGCGCCAGGATGACGGCTGTCATTGCCGATGAAGACGAAGTTTGGCAGGGTGCTGTTGCCACCACCCTGAAACACATTGAGCCACGCGCCCATGGCGGGATGGCGGATCGTGCCGCGCATCTCGTAGCTGGTGTGCATCATGTAGTTCCCCTGCTCATGCGCACCCTGGGTGGAGGAGAGGGAATTGATCACCGTGCCGTGGTGCATCTGCTGCGCGGTCAGCGGCAGGTATTCGGAAATGCGCACGCCATCCGCGCTGGTCTTGATGGGCTTGGTCGGACCGGCGGTTTCCACGCCTTCCTTCGGATCCCAGGTGTCCATGTGGGACTGACCACCGCTCATGTAGAGATAGATGACGTTCTTCGCCGTGGCTGCCTGCTTCAGCTTCGAGGAACCCTCAAAGGCGGCGAAGGATTTGCTGGTGAGCGACTGGCCCAGCAGACCGACTCCGAGAAGGGAGCTGGCTGTCTTGGCAGCGAAATCACGCCGGGTGATTTCACCTGAGCGGACGAGTTTGGTGGCGAGTTCCTGTTTCATCGGAGTTGGCGCGTGTGGTGTTGGGTTGAACGTTTCTTTGCTGAATGTCTTACTGAATGAAAATGAACTGCTGCGTGTTCAGCAGGGAGAAAACGAGGTCCTCCATGCTGGTGAGGCCGCTGTCCTGCGCCTTGAGCCAGACGGCCTTTTCAGCGTCGGTGGGCTTGCGGGAGAGGATGGTCATGTAGGCGGCGTCCACCTTCTCATCCGCATACGGGGCCTTGTTCACGGTGAGCATGAGCTGGCTGTACTTGCTGGTGATCTGCGGCAGGAGGCTGCCGTTCATCATGGCCAGGGCCTGCGGCACGCTGGCGTCATTGTTCGCGTTTTCGATGGTCTCGCGGTCGCTCTGGCCAAACTCACGCAGGTAGTGGCCGCGCGGAGCAGGGCTTTCCAGCTCGGCGGCACGCAGCGTATCACGGCTGATCCGCTCACGCTGGTTGATGTAATACTTGCGCTCTTTTTCATCTTTGATGCCAAAGAAATCAGCCTCTTCGGCATAGGCGGCATGCGCCTTCAGGGCGACAGCTTTCTGCTCTTCCTTGGTGAGTTCCTTGCGGTCATAGCCGGGAATGAGAATCTTCTCCGACTTGGCGCCATTGGCCATCATCATCATGTCGCCACCACCGCTCATCATGGCAGGTGCTGCGGAGTCGCCACCACTGTTCGTGGTGAGGGAGACGGTCTGGTAGGGCTTGCCGGTGACTTTCTGGAAGAGCTTCTTCTCCCCGGGAGCAATCACTTCGGCGTAAGTGACGCGGCGTCCTTCGTTCTGGATGCGGTTAACCTCGTTGCGAATAACGTCGGCCTTCTTCTTGAGCTCCTCGGCTTTGGCCAGGGCGGCCACTTTGGCGGGGCCTTCAGGCAGGGCATCTGCCGCGTCGCGGGCTTCCTTGGTGGCAAGGCGGGCCTCGGCAAAGAGCTTCTGCTGCACATCGGTGCGCTCACGGTTCTTGCTGTAGATGTCGGCGGCTTTCTTCAGACCTGCCAGAGCTTCCTCAGGAGTGAGCGACTCAACACCATCGGCAATCTTCTTCGCCTGCAGAATGCGCTGCTCCATGGCATCGCGGGTGGCCTGGTTGATCATGTCCGGGCTGGGATTGACCAGCGTGACAAAGGAGTCCCACATCTGCTCGGCGCTCATGCGGCGCAGCAGCGGGCCGGTGAAGTGATACACATTGCCGGGCGCATGCTCTTCACGCGTGACCTGGGCCTGATAAGCCTTGGTGTTGTAAAGGACGCGCAGGACGCCCTTCATGTCATAATTCATGTCCACCACCAGCTTCTCCAGCTGCTTCTCCATCTCAGGAATCATCGGCACGGTGTTGTCCATCAGCTCATCCAGCGGCTCGATCAGAGCCAGGCCAAACACGCGCTTCCACAGGCGGTTGGCGATGACGGTGGTGAAGCGCGGATTCTCAGGGCTGGTCATCCAGCGCGCATAAGCCTGCAGCGGTGTCTCCCCGTTTTGGGTGATACACTCATGCCCCATCATCGTGCCGGGTTCGACGGTGGATTTCGGTTTGGCGTCTGGGTATTGATAATCATGCGGCAGCGTGGGCTTGCGTGCACTGCTGCTCACAGAGGTGTAGCGCATGGTGTCGCGCACATCATTCATCGCTTCCTGATAACCGCGCTGTTCCTTGCGCAGCACCTGACGCGCTTCCTCGCGCTTCTTGTTCACTTCCTTCATCTCCACTTCGTACTTTTTCCACTCGGCGGTGTACTTGTTGTCCGCGGCGATTTTATCCTCCTTGGTGAACTTGCCTTTCAAATTCGGGCGCTGCGGACGCTGCGGCTCCTTGATGGAGGCACGGATGGCGTTTTCCTTTTCGCGCATCAGATCGGTCACACCGCTCATGGTGTCGCCGCCGTAGTCCTGCGTCTGCACGCCATAGGTGAAGGCGGCCATCTTGAAGAACTGCATCTGCGACCACTTGTCGAAGGGGTGGTTGTGGCACTGCGCACACTCGATGCGGGTGCCGAGGAAGACGCGCACGGTGTTCGCCATGTTGTCCAGCGGCATGCCACGGTCGCGCATGTAGTAACCAATCGCGCCATTGTCCCAGGCCTTGCCCTGCGCCGCCACCATCTCACGCACGAACTGATCGTAAGGCTGGTTTTTCCGCAGGCTGTCTTTGACGAAATTGGCATACGCCGCCCCGGTTATGGCGCCGGTCTGGTTGCCGTTGGACGTCACACGCAGCACATCAGCCCAGTAGTTGAAGGTATGGTGCACATAACCCTCGGAACTGATCAGGCGATCCACCAGCTTGTCG
>JAPLUN010000246.1 GCA_026397715.1 Verrucomicrobiota bacterium | reverse complement strand
CTCGGAAGCCGCGAGCGGCTTGTGCGGCATGGCCTCCGCCAGGTAGAGAAAAAAGGGCCGGTCCTTGCTGCGCTCGATGAAACCCAGCGCGCGCTCCGTGTAGCGCCGCGTCAGGGTGGCCTGAACCACGGGGTACTCGATGACCTGCGTGTTTTCCAGCACCTGCACCGGCCGCATGTCATTCGAGTACGGGATGCCGTAGTACTCATCGAATCCGCGCTCCGTGGGCAGGAATCCCGCCTTGTGACCGAGATGCCATTTGCCCACCATGCCTGTGGCATAACCGGAGGATTTCAGCACCTGCGCCAGCGTGATCTCCTTCTCCGGCAGGTGCAGTGCATCCGCCACCGGTCCACCATCTGGTGCAGGATTGGCCGTCATGCCGCAGCGAAACGGATAACGTCCCGTCATCAGCGCGGCGCGGGTGGGTGCGCAAAACGGTGCCGGACAGTTGAACTGCGTGAGTCTGGCACCCTCCGCTGCCATGCGGTCAAGATTCGGCGTTTTGATCTGCGGATGACCGTAGCAGCCGAGATCGCCATAACCGAGATCATCCGCGAGGATGATGACAACATTCGGCTGCTTCGCGGCCAAGGACGAAATCAAAAAAACGAAGGTGGAAAGCAGGGTGATGAGCGCTGTTTTCATAAGGCGTTATTTGGGTTGAGCCGACTTTACCTTGGGTGGCGGTGGCACGTATTCGACGGAGACCGGCTGGAACTCTTTCAAATCCGGCAGGGTCGTCTTTACACCGTCTGCGGGCACCTCCATCTTCGCTGTCCAAACGATGCCGTTGAGAATGAAACGGCGCAGATCCTCGTTCGTCCAGTTCTTGTAAAAGTGTGGCATCACAATGCCGAAACCGCGTCCGCCATCACTGCGCTCGACGCACCACGCGACGGTTTCAGTTTTCGGTTTATCCGGCGGCAGCATGCTGGTGGCCAGCGCGGTGACATTGGCTGCGAGCTTGTTCTCACCCTTGCCGAAGTAATTGTTGATGTAGGGCTCGTCGTGCAGCGTGAACTCATGCCAGCCACGGGCGATCGGATGCGCCGCCGCCGGTGTGATGGTCGCGGCCTTGAAGATGCGTGCAAAGGACTCGTGGTGCGGACATGAGCGGTTGGCAAAGTAGCCTCCAAGCCAGTCCAGCAGCGGATGATCGCCCTCTGGGGTGACATCCTGGCCGAGCAAGCCGGTGGCGTAATGTACGCAAACAATGCCGCAGCCACGCTGCATCATGACCTCCAGATCAGCGAGGTTCTGCTTCGGATTCGGCAGCCGCCCTGCAGGAAACGTATCGCCAATAAACACCACGGTGGCTGCAGCATCCCGCAGTTCCTTGGCCGGCCATTCATAGACCACATCCGCTTTCACCCCGGGCACATTCGCCATGGATTCCACGCAGTGTTTCATCACGCGCCCTCCCGCTGCCACTTCATGCGAACCTGCCGGATGATTGCTGGGGCCGACCACGATCAAGACATGCGAGGGATCTGCAGCGGCAGCGGTCAGAGCGAGGCTGCAAACAAAGCTGATAATGGCGTGCAAACGGCGGAATGCGGAAAATGGTGGCTTCATGGAGTGGTGGAATGAAATCAGCGAATGATAAAGCGGAATGCACAGTCTTCTTGCTGCCCTTTGGCACCCGGCGTTCAAGGCGCACGTGCCGCATCGCGAATCTCATACAGATGCTTCCAGATTTCCGCATCATTGGTCTGCGGTGAAATAAGCAGGATGATCTGCGTTTTCTTCGTCTCAGGCTTCGGACGCACATCAATCTCCAGATTCAGTGTGATTTGACGCCCATCCGTGAAGGTGTCGATGTACTGGACCTTTGCTGAGAACAGGCCCGCCTTGTCTCCCGGAGTCACCAAGGCATTAAAGACCGCCGGATCAGGCTTCATGCCTTTGCCGCGGCCCACCATCGTGCTGAGCCCTTTGAAGTACTTGTCGAAAAACTCCTTCAACTCCTTCGCCTGGATTTCTGGCGTGCCATCGATGCAGATGGAGAGCGCGTACGTGAAATGCGTCGCCGATTTCGTGTCGAACATGCCCGGCGAAAACCGTGCCTCCTCATAGCCCGTCCAAGGAATATCTCGCGCAAAGCCCGGCGGAATCGGCAGCCGCTCGAAACGCCAGTCCGCAGGCCCCAGCAGCATGGTGGGCGCCGGTTGTGAACGCTGGGCGAAAACCGATGTGACGCAGGCGAAGATGAGCAGCAGCAGTGCGAAGTGTTTCATGGTCGGTTGCCAATCTCAGGGATATGAGCAGTGCAGCGCGCAAAGCCTACTGTTGTTTTTTCTTCTTCTTTTTGCGGGGCTTTTCGCCCTTTTCGCCGCCTGCATCGGTCTTGCCACCGACGGGGTTCAGCTCTGCCAGCACGGCGGTGAGGCGCGTGCGCACGCCTTTGCTTGCCTCGGTGTCTGCGGCAGGCTCCACGAGTTTCTCGACAAAGGGGGCATCGCTCATGTCAAAGAGCTCGCTTTTTCATTCAGCTTCCAGCCCTGGTTGCGCACATACCACTTAGCCCCGAGCTGTACGTAGGCCCACTCGCGCGGCGAACCTTTTTCGCCGCGCAGCTGCGGCGCGATGCTGATGCTGTCAAACTTGAAACCCTCGGGCGCTTTGCCACCGACCAGTTCCAAAAACGTCGAGTGCATGTCGGTGAAGTTTACGAGATCTTTGTTCACCTTTCCGGCAGGAGTCACTCCAGGCCAGCTGGCGATGAGCGGCACGCGTGCGCCGCCTTCGAGCATCGAGGCCTTCTTGCCATTGATCATTCGTCCGCCAATGGGGCTGGGGTTGTTCAGCGCCGTGCCGTTGTCTCCGGAGAAGATGATGAGAGTCTTCTCGCGCAGGCCGAGCTTCTCGACCTCCGCGACCAGCGCACCGACCTGTTTGTCCATATAGGCGATGTTGTCATTGTAGAAGTCTGCGCCCTTGCCCTTGCTTGCAGCAGAGTCGGGTGTGCGCAGGATCGGGCCGTGCACGAGATGCATTGGGTAATAGAGGAAGAACGGATGCTCCTTGTGACGGTTGATGAAATCGAGGCTGAAGGCCTGGATGATGTCCGGGTTGTACTCCTCCTTGGGGGTGGTGATCGTTTCGCCGTTCTTCTCGTAGCTGGTCTTCCAGTACCAACCTCCTGCCGTCGGGTCCGTGCAGTATTCGTCAAAGCCCCAGTCACGTGGAGTCTCGCCCACCTGCCGCCACTTGCCGGACTCGCCCGTGGCGTAACCGGCCTGCTTCAGCAGTTTGGCCATGGGCTGCTCGTCTGCGGATTTCGCGCCCGGTCCGTCGTTACGCCATGAGCCGTTGCCAATGCCACCGGTGCGGAAGGCGTAGCGCCCGGTCATCAACACACAGCGCGAAGGGCCGCAGAGCGGCGCGGCATAGCAGGTCTCAAATCGGGTGCCAGATGCCGCGAGCTTGTCGATGTGCGGCGTCTTGCGCAGGTCTGAGCCGTAACAGCTCAGTCCATCCAGGCCCAGATCATCCGCGAGGATAAATATGATGTTCGGCTTGGCCCCTGGCTCAGCAGCCGGGGTGAGGCATGGCAGACAAATCAGCAGCAGCGTGAAGAGGCGTTTCATGGCGGAATTTGGTAAGGGAACGGGCATCACTGGGTGATACGAACCGCTGAAACGATGGCCGCGTCCAGATCATGCAGCTCAATCAGTCTTGTCATCGCCATGCTCGTAGGTCTTCGGCAGGGTAGCCGTCCATGTCGCTAGCTGGTCTTTCAGGCGCTTCAGCACTTCGGGCTGCTTATCAGCCAGATTTGTCTTCTCGCCCGGATCCGTGGCCAGATCGTAGAGCGTGACCTCGCCATTGCGCCGGTTTGAACTGTGGAGCTTCCAGTTGTCCGCGAGCATTGTGGGATCGCTTCGCTCGCTATTCGTTTTCCAGAACAGAGGCTTGCTGCGCACATGCACACCGCCAAGCAGCGCCTTCGATGAATCCTCTCCATCGAAATCCCCCGCGTTGATGGAAATGCCCACGAGGGCACAAAGCGAAGGCAGCCAGTCCGCGCCGCTGATCACCGACTGCTCGTCCACGCGGCCAGCAGGCACTTTGGCCGGCCAGCGGGCGATGAAAGGCACGCACACACCGCCCTCCAAATCCGTGTGCTTTCCACCACGAAAGTTCGGCCCCGCATAGCCCATCGCGTTGAGACGGATTTCATCCATGTCACTGCCAGCCTTTGCTTTCTTCTTGGGCTTCGCATCTGCGCCATCCGTGTCACGCAGAGGCGCCGCGCCCTGATCGCTGGAGAAAACCACCAGCGTGTTCTCGCGCAGGCCGAGCTCATCGAGTTTCTGCAGCAGGCGACCGACTTCATCGTCCATCGATTTCACATCGGCGAGAAAGGCCCGCAGGCGGGCCGCAGGGTCGCCGCCGAGTTTTTTGCAGGTTTCAAATTTCTCCTGCATTGCGGGTGTGAACTTCGATTCGTCCAGTTCCAGCGGACCAAACGCATCCAGGACCGCCTGACTGGGATTCACCGGATGGTGTGAGATATGGTCCCAGATGTTCACGTAAAACGGTCCTTCCTGATGCTTCTCGATGAAGCTGATCGCCTGGTCATAGATCGGTGCATCGCGTCCGCGCTTGTCATCGAACTGGCGGTGTTTACCCGTAGCACCCTGGTCGGAACCGATCACATCAATGCCATACGTGCCCGGCTCCAGCACAGTGCCGATGTGCCATTTGCCGAAGTGTCCGGTGGCATAACCCTTCTTCTTCAGCAGCTCCGTGATGGTGACGTGACTGCCGAACCCATAACTGGCCGGGTACTTTTGAAACGTGGCGGGAAACTTCCCCGTCATGAGCCCCGTGCGCGCCGGACAGCACGTCACTCCCGTGGCATGAAATTTCGTGAAGCGTGTGCCCTCTGCAGCCAGCTTGTCCAGGTTCGGCGTCTTCGCATACGGATGCCCATAGCAGTGCAGATCCCCCCAGCCTAAGTCATCGGCGAGGATGAAGATGATATTGGGTGGCGTTGCGCGAAGTGAGATGCAAAGCGCGAAAAGACAGAAGACTGGTAGCAGAGTTTTCATGGCGATCATGCATTCAAAGTTTCAATCCTCTCCTTTGCCACCCGCCGAGTCCGGATTGCGCGGCTCATCGTGCTTCGGCAGCCACTGCTGCAAATCGGCTTTGATCTTGGCAGATTTCGGCTTGGTGGCGAGGTTGCTGCGCTCCAGAGGATCAGTGGTGTGGTCATACAATTCCTCGGCACCGTCTGCATAGCGGATGTAGCGCCAGCGGTCGTTGCGCAGGGCGTGGTTTTTGAAGCCAGCGGTGGTGAGCGCGGGACGATCCCAAGCAGCCGCAGGATTTTTGAGCAGCGGCATGAGGCTCACGCCATCGAGGCCAGCCTTGGCGGGCAGTCCTGCCAGCTCCACCAGAGTGGGGTAGAGATCCAGCAGGCTGACCGGATGGGTGCAGGTCTGCTGCGCGGCAATCCCTGGCCCCGAGATGATAAGGGGCACGTGCGCCGATCCTTCACGCAGGCTTCCCTTGGACCAGTTGTGCTTTTCGCCAAATTCATAGCCGTTGTCGCCGAAGATCACGATGATCGTATGCTCACGGTTTGGGCCGTCGGTCAGGCCCTTCAGAATGCGCCCCACGCAATCATCCGCATAGCGTGAGGAGGCGAGATAGGCCGAGATCAATTCCTTGCGCCGCTGGACCAGCTCCGCCTCGGTCTTATGCGTTTTTTCGCGCGCAGATTCCGGCAGACCTGCATTTTCATCAGCAGCCAGATCAGGCACAGTGATGCTCCCGGGCGGGAAGAGATCGAAGTACTCCTGCGGCACGTACCAAGGCGTGTGCGGTTTCACGATGCCGCAGGCGAGGAAGAAGGGCTCCTCATGCGGCTTCGTCAAAAACTCCGCCGCCCATCCGGCCAGCTTCCAGTCCTCCATCTCCTCCTTGCTCTTGTAAAGCGGGCCCCACGCATGCTTGCCGATGGCATTCATGCCTTCGTCTTCCGGGGGTGCTGGAGCATGTTTCTTGGCCTTGCGGCCCAGCTCGAGGGTCTCGGTCCAGATGCGTTTGCCAGCAGCAGCGGCTATGGCGGAGCTGAAGACCTTGCCTGCTCCCGCGAGGTGATAGCCCTGATCGCGGAAGTACGTCGGCAGCGAGATCGAGCGCATCAGCAGATGATCTTTTGGCAATGAGTCCTGGCTATTATCATAGATGCCCGTGGTGGAGGGGCGCAGGCCGGACAAAAAGGCCGTGCGCGAAGGATTGCACACCGGTGCCGCACACTGTGCATTGGCAAAGATCATTCCGCTCTTCGCAAAGCGGTCCAGCTGCGGCGTCACCGACTGCGGTGCTACATCGGTGCGACCCGCGAATCCATTTTGATCATCAATCACGATCAGCAGCACGTTGGTCTTCGGCGCAGCGGCCGCCTGACCTGAAACAAGCGGTGCTATTAACAGGAAGAGGAGTGCGCGAGTTTTCATGAGCAGCCCCTCAAACGTTGGCGCGGCCAAGTCTTTCGTGAAATATTCGCCGGGCTTCCACCTCTCATGGTCATGAAGCCCGTCTTTTTTGCCCTCGCCCTCATGCTGCCTTCACTGTCCTGCACCGCCAGCACCCCCGCACAGCCTGAGGAGGCTGGAAAGGTGCGCTGGAGCCGCATTCTGGAAACGGCGCTGGCCTCCAGCGCTGAGACAGGAAAACCGGTGTTCGCCCTGTTTCAGGAGATCCCCGGCTGCGCGGGCTGCAAACAGTTCGGCCGCGATGTGATGTCGAATCCGCTGCTGGTCGAGGCCGTGGAGACCGAGTTCACACCGCTGCTGATTCATAACAACAAAGGGGGACAGGACGCCGTGGTGATGCAGCGCTTTGGCGAACCGGCGTGGAACTACCAGGTAGTCCGCTTTCTTAACGCAAACGCGGAGGATATCATTCCCCGCAAAGATCAGGTATGGGACACCGGCGGAATCGCGGAACGCATGATCGCAACACTGACTGAGGTGAAACGCCCCGTGCCTGCCTACCTGACACTGCTGGCCGCCGAGCACTCGCCACGGCTCAAGCAGGCCGTGTTTGCCATGTACTGCTTTTGGACTGGTGAGATGGCGCTGGGCCAGATCGACGGCGTGATCACCACCGAGGCCGGCTTCATGGGCGGGCATGAAGTGACGCTCGTCAAATATGATCCGGCGGTCATTTCACTGCCCCAGTTGATCACCGCAGCGGAAAAGGTGGAATGTGCCAATGCCGTCTCAGTGCAAGCAGCAGATCTTCCCATTGCAAAGACCTCACGGCTCAAGATCGGCACTATATCCGGCTACCGCACGGCCCCCGTCAGCGATCAGAAAAAGCAGATCGGCGGCACCCCGGCGGAGAAGCTGACGCTTTCCGCAGCCCAGGCCACCAAGGTGAATGCATGGATTCGCACGGATCCGGCCAAGGCGCTGAACTTCCTCACGAAGTCGCAGCGGGCGCAGCTCAAGTGATGAGATCAAGACCGGGGCTTGACGATCAGGCTGTCGATCGGCGGCGCCTCATGCTCGCCTGAGTTTGCGTAGCCGGGCAGTTCTTTGCCGCCATGCCGCTCTTCGCGTGCCTTCACCTCCGACCCATAGGCCATGCGGAGAATTTTCAGGTTTTCAATTTTGTCCTCTGCCCTCACTCCCACCTGAGTGCGGTAGATCGCACAATCCTCCACCGTCACCCGTGCATCCCCACGCCCGCCTGGTCCACGAGCACGGATGGCCACTTCATTGTCATCAAACACGCAGTGCGAGATCACTGCATCAATGTGCTCCTTCAAATTGAGCGCGGCCCTTGTCGAGATCTGGCTCGGCTGGTTCCACCCATGAATGTAGCACTGGCGGATGATGAGCTTGCAGCGCTCGCCATCGGGCGGGGTCTTGGAATCAAAGGCGTTCTCACCCGGGCTCTGTCCCGCTTTGAATCCCGGTGCGTCTTCAGCCAGCGGGCCTGCCCACAGGTTGCATTGCTCAATCGTCAGGCTGCCGCGTGACCTGCGGTCCGGGTCAAACTGAATGCAGTCTCCCGAGGTGTGAGAGATGTCGCAGTTGCGGATGGTGACATCGCCCCAGCGACCGGTGATCCCATGCGCATCGTTCTGCTCCTCAAAGGTGCCGTTTAGAAGATGATGAATGCGGCAGTTTTCGATCACGACACGCGTGCCAAACACACCGACGCCGTTGCCCGTGCCATTGAAGATCTCGCAGTTGCGCAGCGTGACATCGTCTGCGGTGATCTTCACAATGTTGCCGCCCTGACTCTGCGCATCGACAAGGAAGTTTTCATACACACCGGGCTTCGTGATTTCCAACCGATGGACGAGCTTCGCACCTGCCCGCGTGCCCACCGGACCCGGAGCCCCTGCCAGTTCGGCGGCGTGAAGCGAAATGAACATGCCACAGGCGGCCCAGCAGATGAGGAAGGTCTTTTGCATGGCACCTAGAACGCCGCAGCGGCGCGTCTGTTACCAAGGAATTACCGAACGGTCCTTCATGAACTTCCCGCGCAGCGTATGCGACGCATCCAGCGCCAGCCATGTCAGCGTGTCCGCGCCTTCATCCGGTGTGCGTGGTGCCTCACTGCCGCCCATCTCCGTACGGCACCAGCCGGGGCACATGCTGTTTACCATCACCTCTGGCAATGCGGCGGTAAGCTGCTGCGTGAGCATGTTCAGCGCGGTCTTGCTGATGCAATAAGCCGGTGCCCAGGACTGCGGCTCACCATCCAGCTGCCCCGCACCACTGGAGACATTGACGATGCGCGGCGCACTGGATTTGAAAAGCAGCGGCGCAAACGCCTGACACACCCGCAGCGTGCCGACCACATTCGTGTTCAGCGTCTCCAGCAGCACCTCGGGCTTGAGTTCCAGCAAGCCCTGATAGTGATCTAGCAGGATGGCAGAGTTGTTGGCCAGTACATCGAGCTGACCAAACTGGTCTCCGATTTGTTTCACCGCAGCTTCCACGCTCGCCTGATCTGTGATGTCCAGAGCCACGCCGCAGGCACCATCGCCCACCCGTACAGCGGCCTCGGCGGCGCGTGTGCCATCACGACTGGCGATGATGACTTTCGCGCCGCGTGCGGCCAGCTGTCTGGCTGCAGCGAATCCAATGCCACGCGTGGCTCCGGTGATGAGAATGACAGGCTTCATAGAGAGGTTAAGGTTACGAACCCTCAGGCCCGCTCCCAGCGGAACTTACGCTCCTCCTCGCGGATCGGTTGGTCATTGATGCTGGCATAGCGCCTGGCCATGTAGCCGTTCTCATCAAACTCCCAGTTCTCATTGCCATGGCTGCGCCACCACTGCCCGGCCTCGTCATGCCACTCGTATTCAAAGCGCACGGCGATGCGGTTTCCCGTGAAAGCCCAGAGCGTTTTCTTGAGGCGGTAGTCTAGCTCCCTGGCCCACTTCTTTTTCAGAAACTCGACGACTTCGGCGCGGCCATTGAGAAAGACATCGCGGTTGCGCCATTCCGTGTCGGGTGTGTAGGCCAGAGAAACGCGCTCGGGGTCGCGGCTGTTCCAGGCGTCTTCAGCGGCCTGGACTTTCTTGATCGCAGATTCCTCACTGAAGGGTGGCAGGGGTGGGCGTGGGTTCATGGTGTTTGCAGCTTGAGTTGGGATTCGAGTTCGGCAATGCGCGCTTTCAGCGGCGCCACGGCGTCTTGCACCTCAGCGGCGGTGAAGCGCGGCGTGATGAATTTGGGGCAGTTCCAGTCGTAGGATAAAACGTCGATCACAAAGATTCGCTCAACCTTCGCCGCGTGACCTCCGGGCGGGGAGATCCTGGCGACCAGATCCGGATGCTCACGCGCATCCAGCACCCGCGCATGGCCAAGGATCTTCAGCCGCTCCCGCGCCGGGTAGTCCATGAGGAAGAGATTTACGCGGTCATTCTTCGCCAGGCTGCCCACGCTGATCATCTGGCGGTTGCCGCCGTGGTCGGCAAACATGAGTTCGTTCGGTCCGGTGACGCGCAGAAAGCCCTTCGCTCCGCCTCGATGCTGGAGATACGGCCAGCCATTTTCCGTGATGGTGGCCATGTAAAACGAATCCCGCTCGGCGATGAACGCGGCTTCTCCGGACGTAAGCGCATCACGCTCAGGAGTGGAGTCAAAGGCGGGATAGGTCCGCCCATAGTAATGACGCTCCGCCTCGAACACGGCAGGCGTGAGCACAGTATGCATGAATCGGTCGGCCATAATCGAGGTGGAGTGAGGGGTTGCGTACAGTGAGAGCGTTTGCCGGAGATTTTTTAGAATACGAGCGTCTGCCAGCCTTCAGCCAGATATCGGCGGATGCTGGCAAATCCGGGGGTGCCGGTGAGCGCGAAATCTTTGATCTCAGGCAGGCCGCAGGCTTCGACTTCCTTCGTCGCGCCAAACACGGCGGAGCAGCCACAGGAGGCACCGGCGATGGCGGGGCGCACGGCATTGTAGAGGCCGTGGGCCGGATGCGTTGGCTTCGAAAATTCGGCAGGCCAGCGCACGCCGGTGCCGGCGAACACGACACTGACTTCGTCGTTCTTTTCCTGGGCTTCCGCTGCAAGAGCAAGGGCATTGAAGGCGCGGCCAAGGGCTTCTTCGCCGTTTTTAGGATCGGAGGTGATGATGATTGCAAGTTTCATGGGAGGGTGTGTTGGGGTTGATGAGCTCTTGAATGAGCAAGTGGATACTGACGCGCCGGTGAGGCTGCGGGTAATGCCGGTTGGCAGTTGCCGTTATGCTGTTTGTGCATAACCTCTGCGGTATGATGGACCGCATCCGAGCCCTGCTCATCGTGATCGAAGAAGGCAGTGTCAACCGTGCCGCAGTGCGGCTGCGGATCACGCAGCCCGCGCTGAGCCGCCAGATGCAGGCTTTGGAAAATGAACTCGGCGGCAAGCTGCTGGAGCGCGAAACGAGCGGCGTAAAGCCCACGGGTCTCGGCCATGCGCTGGTGAAATCCATGAGCCCTTTGGTCGCCAACTATGATGCAGCATTGGCCGAGCTGCGCCGACAGGCACGTGGCGAGCGCTCCGAGCTGCGCGTGGGCTATCTGCTTTCCGCCGCGCAGAGCATGCTCACTCCCGCTCTGGCGAAGCTGCGCAAGTCCCACCCGGAGGTGAAGCTGAAACTGCACGACATGTCCCCGCGCGAGCAGATCGACGGCCTCCGCGCCGGAGAGCTTGATCTCGCGCTCATCGGCCAGGAAGGAGTTATGGCGGCACGTGAATTTCATAGCGCCAAACTCTGCTCCCTGCATGTTTGTGTGGCGGTGTCGGATGATGATGCCATTGCGGTGCGGAAAAGCATCGCGCTCAAAGAGCTGAAGGGCCGTGACTTCATCGGCGTGGATGAAGATCAGGTGCCCGGGCGCAATCGCTGGGCGACTGCTCTGTGCAAAACCGCCGGTTTCAAACCTCGCTTTGCCGTCGTCGTGGATGGCATCACGAATGTTCTTTCGCAGGTCGTGTCCGAGTCAGGCGTGACGCTGCTGCCCGGCTACTTTGAAAAGCTGCAGCATCCAGGTGTAACTTTTGTACCGGTCAGCGATGAAAAGGTGCGCTGGGACTTCATCGTCCTCTGGCAGAAAGGCCGCGCTTCCTCCGCCACGCGTGCCCTGGTCGATGCTCTCAAACAGGTCGCAGTGACGCTGCGCTGATCAATGCAGCGGCAGGCCATGCTGCTGCCAGAAAGACTGGAGCGAAGCGTGCGAGCCATTGAACACATTGCGCTCCACCGGGCGGTCGAGGTTGCCGAAGTAGAGGCTGTTGCGGTGCATGCCGTGGCTGTAAACTTTAGGCTGGGAGCGGCCATGAGACCACTCCACGCCACCATATTGCCACAGCGTCCAGTCAGACCACACCTGGTATTGATGCAGCAGCCCACGCGGATGTCCCGGCGCCGGATAATCCGGCCCCGCACCACCATCGTGGGAATACAGCGCCAGCCAGTAGGGCATGCGGCGCAGCTTGGCTTTGGTGGCCGGGTCCGCGCTGCTGAGGAGCCGCTTCATGTGGGTACTGTTTTCCAGATACGCCACGGGAACAACACCCGTGCGTGATTCCACGCGGTCAATGAAACGCAGGATGTCGGAGAGGCGCGACTTCGCATCAAAGTCAGCGCACAGCAGCAGTGCCGGTGCATTCCATGCGCGGCCCCGTGCCAGCGAATGCGCGCGTGCACAGAATTGATCCGCCTGCGCCACCGCATCCACATGATTTTGCAGACGGTAGTAAACTCCCGGCAGCATCCCGGCGCGATCCGCTGCGGCGAGGAAGTTCCCGCACTTCTCATCCAGATTCCCGCCCTTGCCCGCCCGCGCGATCAATCCGCTGGCTCCGTTCGCCCGCAGCGCCGAAACATCGTGCTCCGAGTAGCCCTGACCTGCCCGCTGCTTCTCCTTTGGATCATAAGCCGAGACATTGATGATCTGCGGCAGGCCCCAGGAAGACGGCGGCAGACTCACCGACGTGCCGCCGGACTGCGGAGTGGTACAACTGGCGAGGGCAAGAAGAAGCGGCAGCAGCAAGTGTTTCATTGGCGAATGATTCACTCCGACTGCTCAGGCGCAAGGAGCCGTTTCAAAGTTCAGTGCTGTTTTTTTGCATGATGGCCTGCACGGAATTCAATCCAACCCCAGGTCTTCGACAAACCTTTTGTCCTCGCCGTATTTTTTTTCCTGCAGCCCAAGCTGATCGAGAATGATGTGTTTAACGAGCAAGGCGATGTCTCCCCGTGTCAAAGTCTGGCGCTCATCGTCGGTGAGACGCAGCAGATGATGATGCGACATCCAGTCAGACAGGTCCCCGAGTGTTTTGAGGTTAGAGGGAAAGTCCGTGCTCAGCCCGAACCATCGAAGACGTGGCCATGCTTTGACATCGAGCTGTTCTTTAAGCTGCCGCCACTGCTGCTGGCGCAAGCTTCGATCAGCAAACACTTCATCAAGTTTTTGATCTCTTGTGCCCTCACCATCCACGACGCCCAACCCTTGCAGAGCATGGGTTAGTTGCACCCATGCAGTCTCGTCTTTAGCCCGAATCACGACGGCGGGACCTCCCACCTTCGCATCCAACTTTGCAGTGATGCAATCGATCACGTCGCGAGGAGTGCGCATCTTTTCAGCTTCCTGATCCGAGATCGAAATCTGAAAAACCTCCTCGAATGCCATCACAAGTTCAACGCTATCGAGGCCCATGTCGTATTTTGATCTTTGAGTGGTGCAGGGGCAACCATTTCATTCAAAACTCCGTCCGCGTTACCGTGCTTTCGTTCTCGGATCTAAGCTCGATCCAATCAATCTCGACAGGCTGCTCCTGCATGGGCAGATAAAGACGCACGATGCCCAGCGGACCCGTGGCGGGGATTTGAACAGTGATCTCCTGCCAGTCGTCACCCTTCAGAGTGAAGGAGACGCGTTGAGCTTTGCCACCTCCGGGAAGCCAGTCGAAGTGAGAGGTGCCCGGTTTGGCCTTGATGCGGAAGGTCGCGGTACTGGGGCCACTGTGCTTGCCGGCACCGAAGCCGAGGAAGCATTCAAAGCCAATGTTCGTCACACGCACGATGCTGTCTTTGACAGTCGCCTTGCAGTCGCGGGCCTTCCAGCCTTGCAGGGCGGGATCGCTGTCATCTTTGGCCGGTGCTTTCGTCTTGGTCTTCGGCTGCTGTTTGCCCTCAAGTTCAGGATGGTATTGCTTGGGATCAAAAGCCGGATTCACCACCGGCACCACGGCATGCGTGTCCTTGAGATAGGTTTCAATCAGCGCGTCCAGCTCCGCCACGAGTTCGGGCTTCTGCTCGGCGAGATTGTTCTTCTCGCCGAGATCGTTCTTCAAATTGAATAGCAAATGGCGATGCGCGCCCTTCTCACCCCCGTGAAAAATGCGGATGAGCTTCCAGTCATCGCGATGCACAGACACCGCAGGTGGCAGCCAGTCCGGCACAGTGCCGTAGTGTGGGAAGTACTGAAAGATCGCCTTGCCCGGCAGATCGCCGCCTTTCAGCGCAGTCAAAATGCTGCTGCCGTCAAAGCGCTGCTCAGGTGCTGACTTGAGCGACAGACCTTCGAGCAGTGTGGGATAATAATCCTCACTCTGCACCAGCGCATCGCTGCGTGTCCCTGTCTTGGTGATGCCAGGCCAGACGACAATGCCCGGCACACGCGTACCACCTTCAAACAAACAGGCCTTGCCACCGCGCAGCGGCACGTTGCTGGTGGGCGTCGTATCGTCCACTTTGTCGTACATGTTACCGCCATTGTCAGCGGTGAAAATGATGATGGTGTTGTCCGCGATCTTGAGTCGATCGAGTGTATCCAGCAGCGTGCCGACGGCATCGTCCATGCTCTCGACCATCGCGGCATACGTCGGGCTGTGCTGCGGATCAGCGGGATTCACGCGGGCTCGATACTTCTCAATGAGCGCCTTCTTCGCATCAAACGGCGCGTGCACGCTGAACATCCAGTAGTTCAGGTAAAACGGCCCACCCTTGTGCTGCTCCATGAACTTCACCGCCTCCTTCGCCATGCGGTCTTCGATGTGCTGGTCCGGCACGTCTGGGTCCGCGTCAAAATCCGCAAACTTCCATGGTGCCACGTAGCTGCCAGCCGGTCCTGGTCCCGGATGATGCGGCACATCGACATCAAACCCCTGCTGCAAAGGGGAGAAAGGTTCCGGGCCAAGATGCCATTTGCCAAAATGCCCCGTGGCATAGCCCGCATCGTGCAGCGTTTCCGCCAGCGTGCGGTATTCGGTCTTCAATCGTGTCGGCGGCCCCGGCTGCACCACCTTCTGATTCGGCGGTCCCTTCTTGGCCACCGTCGCCTCCAGCACCACCTGCGGCATATGGCAGTTGGGCACGGTGATGCCCGTGCGTGCCGGACTCAGTCCCGTGAGAAGCGCCGAACGCGTGGGTGAACAAAGTGGACTCGCTGAATACGCCCGCGTGAACGTCATGCCGCGCTTCGCCAGACGCTCGACATTCGGTGTCTGGTAAAACTTCGTGGTGCCGTAGAGCGTCGTGTCACTCCAGCCGAGGTCATCGGCCAGGATGATGATCACATTCGGTTGCGCCGAAAATGACGCTGGCAGAACGGCGAACAGGGAAAGGAATGTGGTGAGGAGAAAAAGCTTCATGGTGCAGAGACGGCTTTCAAATGTGCTGCGAGTCGCTCGCGCATGCGGTTCATACGCTCAGCCTGCGCAGGTTGAGCAACGAGGTTGTGAAGTTCGTCGGGATCGGAGCGGAGGTCGTAGAGCAGTTCGCCGCCGTTTTGCTCCCAGACAATGTAGCGGAAGGCATCCGTGCGCACGCTGTGGCCGGTCAGCTTCGTGTGCGGAGCCACCATCGTGCTGATGGCAATCTGGCGGCCTTTCGCTGCGGAATCATCGAGCATGGGTTTAAGACTGCGCCCTTGAAGATGCTTGGGCTTTGGCAGTCCGGCGAGATCGCAGAGTGTCGGGTAGATGTCGATCTGTTCCACAAGTCCCGCACGTGATCCGGGCTTCACGCCGGGCGCGGCGATGAGCAGCGGGACGTGATTCGCACCTTCAAACAACGTCTGCTTCGCCCACAGGCCATGCTCCCCAAGCTGATAGCCATGGTCGCCGGTGACGACGACGACGGTGTTATCCGTGAGTTTTAGTTCCTCGAGCCTGGCCAGCACACGGCCGATCTGCGAATCCACAAAAGATGTAGCGGCAAGGTAGGCCTGCAGCGCATCACGGGCTTCGTCCTGCGTCGGGTCCACATAGCGAAAAACGTTGTTGTTGGGCCGCATCGATGATTTGGGCAGGTGCGTGAGCACTTCGCCGCCTGCGCGATAGAACGGCGGCAGTGTGAGCTGGGTCTTGTCGATGGCCCCAAAGAATGCTTTCGGCGCCACATAGGGCGTGTGTGGCCGGATGAAGCCGACGGCAAGAAAGAACGGCTTCGTCTTGAATCCATCGAGTGTGGCCATGGCATCATCGGCGATCTGGTAGTCCGTGAAATCGGCGGCCGGCCGCGCTGAAGCAGCGAAAGTGCGGTTGTAGCCTTCGCCCTTGGCCTTCGCGCGCGGCTTGTCATCAGGGTCGTTGGCAGCCTTGGCTTCGACGAGGATTTCGCTGTCTTTGTGCAGGGCGGGGCCAAGTTCCACATCCAGCTTCGTCTTCGGATCAGCCACATGGAAGACCTTGCCGACACGCCCTGTGGTGTAGCCGTGATCTTTGAAATGCTGCGGCAGTGTCACCACATCCGGCAGCGCCTTACGCAGGCTCGTCTTGAGATCCATCACGCCCGTTTTCTCCGGATAGCAGCTAGTCAGGAACGAGCAGCGGGAGGGATTGCACAGCGCAAACTGCGTGTAGGCATGGTCAAATCGCACACCGCGTGCCGCCAGCGAGTCTATGGCAGGCGTATGGACATGCGTGTTGCCGTAGCAGGAGAGTGTGGTCGTCAGATCATCGACGATAATGAAGAGCACATTCGGCTGCGACGCATGGAGTGACGCGTTCAGTAAAAGAAGGATGAGCAGAAACCGGTTCATGGATTTACTTCCTGCTTTGAAACTGCAGGGGCTTCACCGCCGCCTTCAAATAACCATCATAGCGCTGCCGCAGTTCTTTGACTTTCTCGGGCTGTGCGGCGGCGAGGTCTTTGGTTTCACCGGGATCATCGCGCAGGTTGAAGAGTTCCGCCTTGGGTTCGCTGCGCCTTTCTTTCTTTGTCTTCCTGCCGTCCTTTTTGCGTTCGCCGGTGGCCAGATCGACGGACGGCGTGACGCCGTCGTTGCCATTGAGGATCAGCTTCCAGTCGCCCATGCGGATGGCACCGTCATTCGCCGTGATGGCATTGAGCAGTATGTCCTCGTGCGGCGAGGGTTTGCCTTCGATGAGCACAGGCATGATATCGCGACCATCAAGCGGCAGCTTTGGCTCCAGACTGCCACCCGCGAGCTTCACAAAGGTGGGGAAGAGATCGACGATGTGCAGCGGTTCGGTGATGACGGTTCCGGGCTTGATATGACTCGGCCACGCGGCCAGTGCGGGTGAGCGGATGCCGCCTTCGTACAGCGAAGATTTGAAGGCCCGGTAGGGCAGATTGCGCCCCGGTGGCATCCCACCATTGTCACTGCAGAAAACGATAAGCGTGTTTTCCCGCCGGCCTGTTTCATCGAGTGCGGCAAAGATCCTGCCGCAGCATTCATCGACCGCCGTCATCGTGGCGGCCAGAGTGGCGCGCTGCTCGTTCATCGCGGGTCGATACGCGGCCACGGATTCCTTGCTGGGTGCCTGCAGCGGCCCATGCACGCCCGTGAAGGGCACATAAAGGAAGAGCGGCTTGTCCTTCGGTTGTCGCCGGATCACAGCGGCGGCTTCATTGGCTTCCAGGGTTGTCGCATAGCCTTCTTCAACCACATCCTCGCCATTGCGCCGCCAGTCCAGCTCGCCGTTTTTGAAGTAGTTGTGGTGCGTGAAGTAGTCGATGCCCTCCAGATGGCCCAGTGAGTGATCAAAGCCGCGCGCATTCGGCCAGTACGCCTTGTCAAAATGGCCGACGTGCCACTTGCCGCAGATCGCCGTGGTGTAGCCCTCATCGTGTAGCGCATTGGCAACGGTGCGCTCCTCCAGCGGCATGCCGTATTTGGACTGCTGCCGCAGCACGTTCAACTGCATGCCTGAGCGGATCGGATAGCGCCCCGTGAGGAAGGCTACGCGCGTCGGCGTGCACACCGGCAGCACATAGAAGTGCTCCAGCTTTGCTCCGCCCGCCGCGAGCTTGTCGAGATGTGGTGTCCTGATGTCGCTGCCATGCCAGCCGACGTCCGCATTGCCCAGATCATCGGCGAGCAGGAAGACGATGTCCGGCCTAGCTGCGGATAACAATGTGGGTTCGAGCGCCAGCACCAAAAACAGAAGGAGAAAGATATGTTTCATGTGTTTGGAGCTGATTTCACCTGGCCTCTCTGCCACTCGTCCACCACCGTTTTTCATCGAAGCGGGGGTTTTCTTTGGGAAGCTTTGCCCCGGTACGTTTGAGCCACGCATTCAACGCGTTGGTGAGATGCATGGTCTTCTTCGGACGCTCTGAGGCGAGATCGCGCGTCTCACTGATGTCTTCGCGCACGTTGTAAAGTTCCGTGCGTGGGCCGATGACCAGTTTGCCATAAGGCTTGTCGTCGGGTGTGAACCCGGTCGTGTCCAGGTAATCGCCAAACCAGTGGATGAGCTTCCAGTCCCCCTCGCGGATGACGGCGCAGGGCGTGCGGCCGTAGTTGGTGGTGTAGGTGGGCATGTGCCAGTACAGCGTTGTGCGCTTCAGGGATCCGGTTTGCTCCAGCAGCGGCAGCAGGCTCTCTCCATCGAGCGGATGCTTCGCAGGCGGCGTGGCCCCGGAGATCGCAGCATACGTGGGATAGAAATCGACGGCATGCACCGGCACATCGCATGTGCTTCCCGCTTTTACCTTATCCGGCCAGCGCACGATGAGCGGCACACGAATGCCGCCTTCATACGGCGCTCCTTTGCCTTCACGCAGCGGGGTGTTTTTCGTCACGCGCGCGAGCCCGCCATTGTCACTTGTAAAGACAACAACCGTTCGCTCATGGAGCTTCAGCTCATCGAGTTTCGCGATCAGACGGCCCACTTCGTTGTCCAGGTGCTCCAGCATGGCAAGGTAGTTTGCGATGGGCCGCTCAGTCGACTTGCCTTCGTTTGACTCAGCTCGTTTGAAACCACGGGCGACATGCTTCGCGATGAGCGCCTCGGGTGCTTCCAGCGGTGTGTGTGGGCTGAAATGGGAGACGAAGGCAAACCACGGCCTGTCCTTGTTCATCTCAATAAAACGGATGATGTCATCGGTGATGGCCGTCACGGTTTTGTCCTCGTGATGCTCTCCGCCGTTCGCCGTACCGGCAAAATCGAAGCCATAGCTGTCGAAGTACTTACCATCCCGATGTTTTAACAGAGGTGCCACGGAGGCGTTGTTGGCGATGTGCCACTTCCCGCTGATGCCGGTCGTGCAGCCCGCCTTTCTCAGGATTGTCGCGAGTGTGGCAACCTCCGGGGCGAGAGCTGCATTCGCCTCCGGTGAAAGCATCGGTGCCCGTGAAGGCTCCTTCTCGTTGAGCACCTTGAAGACTCCTGTGCGTGCTCCGTATTGACCGGACAAAAACGCTGCGCGTGTCGGCGAGCACTGCGCATCCGCATACGCGGAGGTGAACTTAATGCCCTGCGCCGCGAGCCGATCCAGGTTTGGTGTAGAGACATCCTTGTTGCCATAACAGCTCAAGGCGTTCCATCCCATGTCATCCGCGAGGATGTGAAGGACATTCGGCTGCTCCGCGAAGGCCGAGCCGCTAAGGGAGCAAAGAAAGAGCAGTAAGATGCGCATTTTCATCGGGACGCAGGTTGTAGCTCAATAGTACGAAACTCAGCAGAACCAGGAGGCAGATGCACCCGCACGTGAATGACACGGCCTTTGCCAGGGATTTGGACTTCCCGCGTCTGCCAGTCATCATTGCCCTTCACTTCAAACGGCGCGCGGTTCTCTGGGAGGAAGTCTTTGTCTCCATCCATGCGCCAGGCGATGGCCCCTTGGCCTGATGCAGCGGTTTTGAAAATGAGCTTGGCTGTGACGGGACCGGGGAGTTTGAGCTGACTGCGGGTGATGAAGGTGCCTTTGCCTCCTTTGTCCGCCGTGAGCACGAGCACTCCATCTTTTTCGATCAAGCTGCCCCCTCGGGCCAGCCAGCCGCGTGTGGCGCTGGCGTTGGGTTCGGCCTCAGGTTTCGGCGCGGGTTTGCCTTCGAGGTAGAAATCAAAATAATCATTCCAAACGGGAGACATCGGGTCGAGTGCGAGTCCTGGCGGATTGAGTTCCGCGCACCAAGTCGTGAGTTTCGTGCGCAGGCGTGCGGCGATGTCGGGATGCTGAGAGGCGAGGTTGTGCCTCTCCTCCAGATCGGTGGCCAGATCATAGAGATACTCACGCTCACCGCCGCGCAGGAGCTTCCAGTTTCCCTCGTGGATGGCGCTCTGAGCCATCCACCGCCACATCAGCGCCTCGTGCGGCGGCGTGGTGATCTCGCCTTTGAGATAAGGAACCAAGTTCACGCCATCGAGATCGCCGGGCTTCACAGAAATGTCCGACATAGCAGCTGCCGTGGCGGCGACATCCAGCGCGCTCACGGAGTGCTCATAGGTCTGGCCACCGGGAATCGTACCGGGCCATGCGATCAGAAACGGCACATGCATGCCGCCTTCGGCCAGCATGCCTTTTTCGCCATTGAGCGGCGTGTTCAGACTGCCATCCCAGCCGCCCGCATCGCCTTCCAGTGGCGAGTCCGTTTTGTGAATCTTGAGCGGTGCGCCGTTGTCGCCGATGAAGAAGATCAGCGTCTTTTCACTGAGGCCGTTTTTCTTCAGCGTGCTTGTGACTAGGCCCACGCCATCATCCACCGCAGCCAGCATGCCCAGCGCGGCGCGGCGGCGCTCGGGCATCGCACCGGGAAAGCGGTCCTTATACGACTGCGGCGCATCCAACGGCGTGTGCGGGGCGCGGAAGGCGATGTAGAGAAAGAAGGGCTGCTCCTTGTAGCGCTCAATGATCGATGCCGCGGCCTTCGCGCAGCCATCGACGTGATACACCTTCGACGGCATGTCACCCATTGGCCTGTCCTTGCCCTCCAGCGTGATGTTGGCCGGAAACTTCTGCTGTCCGTGCTGCGAATACACATGCTTAAAGCCATGCTTTGTGATCTCGCTCTGCGGGCCGAGGTGCCACTTGCCAAACTGCGCCGTGGTGTAGCCCGCGTTCTGCAGCCTCGTGGCGATGGTGGTCTCCTTGTTAAAGCCGTCCAGCGCGGAGCCGTTGTTATCCAGATTGAAGCGCCCCTGAAACTTCCCCGTCATCAATCCGCCGCGCGATGGTACGCACTGCGGCGCGGTGCTGTAGCCGTTATTGGCGATGACGCCGCTACGGGCCAGCGCATCGAGATGCGGCGTCTTGACATCCTTCTCCACCCCACGAATGCCGAGATCGGCAAAACCGTGATCATCCGTGTAGATGACGATGATGTTGGGTTTGTCGGCGGCTTGAGCAAGCCCACAGAGAATGCTGTAGAAGACAAAGAGAAAGCGTTTCATGGTACGACGAGTGTAACGAAGGGCATATCCAGACATCTCAGCAAAGGCTGTGGGCAAAGATCAAGGCCACTCAAGTTCAAGCAGAGTGACGCCCTGGCGGGCGAGGTTGAAAGTGATGTCACACTGGCCGTCCGCGGATTTGATTTCCGTTTTATCTCTGGCCGTCTCCAGGCGGCTGGCATCTTCAAGCAGGCGGATTTGCTCTGCCGTCGGTGATTGTGGAGAACCCAGGGCCTGCCATGCAATGAAGGAATTGGAGTGCCCATCATCAATGAGCGTCCGGGTAAGCTTGGGATTACCTGCCGGTGTGCCTGCGAGATTGAGCGTGACTGCGGCGGCAGATCCGCGAATGTCGTCGTCGTGATAATGCCAGGCGAGGATGGTGATGCGTTTATCACGGCTTGCTGCCAGGGCGGAGACATCCGGTTTGCCGCGAACACCCATTGTCATGAGTTCGTTGAGCGGAGTTGCGCCGTCGCTTTCCACATGCAGCCTGCGGCCATCCATGCGGGAGAACATGCGGAAGACGTTGAGCACTGGTTTGTCGATGCCGTTCGTGGCCAGCGATCGAAAGCCGGCGAAATAGGGTTGTCCTTCAAATTCAAAAGACCAGGTAAGCGCCCCTTCGAGGTTGACGCCATGTTTCTCAGCGAGATCGAGCTTGCGCGGGAAAATCGCGGCGGTGTAGCTCGAATACATGGTGCCATTACGATAGGCGCGATCCGCCCCCTTGCATGCAGCGCAGCCTTCAGGATCAGACTCGCCGATGACTATGGGCGTGTTCCTGAGCTCAGGATGCCGGGCTATCACGCCAAAGGCATCGTTGATTTCGCCAAGTTGATTGGAGATGCCCATGCGCACATGGCCATCGACCTGTGATGGCTTGCCCTTGGCGTGGAAGGAAATGAAATCCAGCGGTGTGCCTTTCCCACCAGTGGCGTGATTGGAGCCCTTCAGGCAGTGATTGAGGAAGGCCTCCAGGAAATCCCCACCCTTGCCATTGGCGAGATCGGGACCTCCGACCTTGGCTCCGGGAATGGCGCGGCGCACCGCATGAATGGCGCAGTCATGCAGTTTGAAAAACTCCTCACGCGTGCCGCGCCAGTAGTCGATGTTGGGTTCATTCCAGGTCTGCCAGTACCATTGAAGCACTTCCTGCTCGCCGTATCGGGCCGCGCAATGCTTCGCCCACTGATACACAACCTCCTCCCACTTCGAGAAATCCTTCGGTGGATAGGCCCAGCCACCGAACAACTCCTCGTATTTGGCATCGGGAAAGTGATGCCGATAGGGCTCCGGCTTCGTCGAAAGCGCCTGCGGCATGAAGCCAATCTGCACATAAGGCCGCAGGCCATGGCTGCGATAGGCATCAAATATTAGGTCAACGATGGTCCAATCATAGACCGCATTCCCTGCGGCATCTTCTGTGTAGGCATTCGTCGATCCCCACTTCAATCCATGCTCCCCTTTGCCTGTCACAAGCAAACTGTGGGTACGAAAAAACACCGCGTCCTTTTTCAAAGCACCCAGCTCACCCAGCAACTCATTGCCGTTCTTCATGTAGGCATAGTTGGGCTCGTCCGCCCCAAAGAAGCGCCAGATGGGTTTGAGCGGCCCGCCAGGCTTTGCTGCATCGATCCTTATGCGGACAGGAAAAGATGAGGAACTTGCGTCATCCTTCGCTGCCGTCAGGCGCAAGTTCGCAATCAGGATAAGAACAATAAAGAGAGAGGTCCGCATGAGATGAGGGTGGGGAAGTAAGAATGGAATCCTCTTATCACTTCTTGAACATTTTGTTCCGCTTGTCTCCACCGGACAGGATGTAGGCAATGAGGTCGGCCACTTCGTCCGGGTTCATGCTGTTGATCAGGCCCGGAGGCATGAGAGAAACGGGCGAGACTTTACGGCTCTGCACGTCCGTGTTGCGCACTTCGGTAATCTGGCCGGGAGCAGCAGGATTGGTGGCCACTTGCAGGATGCCTCCTTCTTCTCCCGTGATGCGGCCCACAACAGTGCCACCGTTCTTCAGCGCGATGATGCTGCTCTCATACTGGTCAGAGACGACCTTGCTGGGATCAACAATGTTCTCGATCAGATCGCGCAGCGTGTAGCGATTTCCCGCACCAGTGAGATCCGGGCCCACGCCTCCGCCTTCAGCACCGAGACGATGACAAGCCTGACAAGCAGCGGCGATGAAGAGCTCATGACCGCGCTCGAAATTACGCCCACGCTGCAGGTTCTTCGCGAAGGTGACGACTTCATCGATGCTGTAGTTCTTCCCGGGGCCCTTTGGTGGATGAATCACGGCGGGTGCAGCATTCTGAATTTTCGGTGTGGCGAGGATTGCGAGTTTCGTGCGCTCGCTCACATCCGGCACGGAGGCCAGCGCATCGGTTCGGATGGTATCGATGAAACCACGGAACTGATTGCCACCCAGCCACGGCCCGGTGCTGGCAAACCAAGTGAAGAATTCGCGGCGCAGCTCGGGCGTCCATCCTACTTTGGCAAAGCGCAGACCATATGCATAGGCGATCTGCTGTTGGTTTGGCCGCGCCTCGCCACTGCGCAGGAAGTTGGGGCCGTAGCGGTCATTGCGCGCCATGCGCTCCACGGAAAGCCATGAGACGGGATCATCCTTCGCCGAGCGCATGAGCGTGATCGTCTTCGCCACAACTTCGGAGGAACCCAGCGCCGCCAGCGTGCGTGACAGCTCACGATTCAAATCATTCGTCTTGGCAGGAAACACCGCATCGAGCCGTGCGATGGTTTGCGCGAGTGCGTCACCCTCTGGCAGCCCATTGCGTGAAACGACGACCTGATACACACGCACCAGCGCGAGCTGTTGGGCGGCGTCGAGCTTGGCAAAATCAAGTGCATTGAGCAGCGTGAGCAACGCGGCCTGATTTTCCTTCCCACCAAAACGCGCGAGCGCGAGACCGCTCTCGATCACCGCCCACGGTTCAGTTTGTTTCAGCGCACGAACAGCCCACAGCTTCGCAGGCTGGCGCTCGATGGCCACCCGCGCGGCGTAGCGCACCAGACGGTCCGAATGTCCGAGGTAGGGCCATGCCTTGTCGATGGCCTCGGGGCCGGTGCCTTCTTCGTGCAGTCGTTCGAGTTCCACGCGCAGCTTGTGCTCGGGCGTCTCGCCGGGCGCGGCAGCAGGCGCGGTGCTTTCCTTGCCCTCATAAGTCACGCGATACATGGCCGACTGCGTGCGCCGTCCGCCGATGGCGAAATACATCGCGCAATCCTTGCCGATGACGGCATCCGTGAGCGGCAATGGCTTGCCATAGATGAACTCCTCCAGCTTCGCCTCGTAGCCCGCACCCTTGGGTGTGAGGTGCACGGCGTAGAGCGTGCCGTAGGTCCAGTCGCACGCATAAATAGCGTACTGGTACTTCGCCGGAAACGCCGCCCCGAGACCGGAGACGACACCCGTCGGACAACCCGGCCCCACATCCACAAGTGGGGGCACAATGTCCGGGCAGTAGCCCATCAGCTTGCCCGAAGATTCGCGAAACCCGTAGTCGCCGCCGCTGACGACATGGTAAATGCGCGTGGGCCGGTACCACGGCGTGCCCGCGTCCCACTCCATGTCGCTGTCATAGGTGAAGAGATCGCCAAGCGCATTGAACGCGGTGTCGAAGTGATTGCGCATGCCGTCGGCGATCATCTCGAAGCGTTTGCCATCCGGCGAGACCTTGAGAGTAAAGGCCTGCGGCTCCGTGTCGGAGAACTCCGCCCCCTTGCTTGTGCGAGGTACGATTTGATCATCGGCAAAGGGCCGTGAACCACGCGTGTGCTCGATCTGCGGCTGCGCGGTGCCGTTGCCGCAGGCCAGATACAGACTCTTCCCATCGGGGGAAAGCGTGATGCTGTGGTTGCCATGCTCGCCCTGGCCTTTGATCTCGCGCAGGAGTGTCTTTTCATCAAACTGCCCCGTGCCTTTCGTGTCACGCAGCCGGTACAGGCCCGCGACATTTGGCTTCTCATTCACGAGAGCATACAAGCTGTCGAAGGCATACAGCAAACCGTGCGCGCCATTGATCTCCGCCGTGAGCTTCTCCACCTGTGCCTTGTCACCGCTGCCCACCGGCGGAGGTGTGATGCGAAAGAGCCCACCGTATTGATCCGTCGCCAGCAGGCGGCCCTTGTCATCGGCCGTGAGACCGACCCAGGAGCCTTCATTGGCCTTCGAGACCTTGTGAATTAGCTCCACCTTGAACCCCGGCAGCGCCTTGATGTCCGCAGGCGCGATCACTTCGTCTGAGGTCGCGGCCGGATTCTTCGTGCGGTCTTTGCTGAAGATCTCACCATACGGCTTCTTGCCATACGTGTTCACCACCTTCGCAGGCTTCCACTCTTCAGTCTTCGGAGCTGCCGCCAACCACGAAGCATCCGTAAAGATGCTGCGCTCCGTGCCATCGCTGAGCGTCACAGTGAGCACGGCGAGAAAACCCGCCGCACTGCCTTTGTTCGTGGCTTCTGCGCGCAGTTCATTCATCCCGCGCTTGAGCGCCTTCGTCACATCCGCCTGCGTGGGTCGCTGCCAGTCGGGATTCGTCAGCACGAGTTCGCCATTGAGGAAGACCTGCGCGCCGTTGTCACAGCTCACACGCAAAGTAGCCCTTTTGACCGTCACATCCCCGAAACTAAACTCCTTCTTCAATCTCGCCGCGTCTTTGGCCGTGGGCGCATCGCTCCACAGCCACTTCCACTCTGCGGTTGTGCCTGCATCTTCTTTGACGGCAGGCGTCACCGCTTTCGCTTTGGGTTGCGCCTTGCCTTTGTCCTTCACGCCCACCGGCTTCGCGTTGGCAACCAGGCTCTTGTCAAAAGACGCCACTCCGACATCCGGCAATTCCTTGAGCATCACATCCTTGATCTGCACCTTCATCGCCGGACCGCGATGAATCTGAAAGGCGAGGATGCCTTCGAGCAGCTGCGTCTTCGCACCAAAGTCGCGCAGATCGATGGTCTCCTGGCCGTCGATCTTGTGCACCAAGTGGTTCCCCTGCGCGATGACCGTGTATTCATGCCACTCGGCGATGTCCACCTTCACCGGCTCGTGTTCGCTGACCAGCCACTTTGCACCCTCAGGGTCGATCACCACACTCTGCCCGTTTTGCGCGAGGATGCCGCCCCACTTCTCGCCATAGACCATCGCGTTGTTCGGAGCTGCAGGATGAATGTCGCACTGATACCCGCCCACCGACCACTTGCCGGTCTCAGGGAACTCGCGGCTGCGGTACTGGATGCCCGTGTTATTGCCCGCTTGCTTCACCTTCACCCGAAGCTCAAAGTTCTTCAGGACTCCGCCGCGCCAGATGAGAAACTGATTGTACTTGAGCTGCTCCGGCCCGGTTGTTTTTCCTGTGATGCAGCCATCTTCCACAGACCACAGCTCGGGATTGCCATCCCAGGCGGTGAGGTCCTTGCCGTTGAAGAGCGGTTTGAAGCCCTCCTGAGCCAAAGCTAGAGAGGTAAACAAGAAGGAGAGAAGAAGGAGACGGGTCATGGTGGCGAGCGTGGTTAAACGAAGTGCCAGCAAGGAAATACCGGCAAAGGATGTGTCGGATTCGGCAAAACGGCAGATGAAGTTCTATTTTCTGGCCTTCTTCTTTGGCTGTTCAATCAAGGCGGTGGCCTCGTGGCCCACCTGGCCGGGGATCACGGCGTCTTTGAGAAACTCGGCCAGTCGCGCACGCATGGTGGCGGTGCGTTCAGGCTCTTTGGCTGCAAGGTTTTCCTTTTCGCCGATATCTGCTGCGAGGTTGTAGAGCGCAAGCGTTTCACCGGACTCAGCAGCTTTGGGCTTGCCCTTCTTACCTTTGCCTTTTCCTTTGGCAGCACCTGCGGGGGCTTCTTCGCTGTCGGCATCGCTGCCGTTCATGACGAGCTTCCAGTCGCCCATGCGCAATGCAGCCACGGTGGGGGACTGCACGCAGAGGATGGCGTCATGCGGGGACGGTGCGCCTTGGGTGAGCATGGGCCAGACGTCCTTGCCATCCAGTGCAGTCTTTTGCTCCAAGGTGCCACCGGCGAGCTTCACGAGGGTGGGGTACCAGTCCACGGTATGCATGGGTTCCTTGAGGCGTTTGCCTGCGGGAATGTGGCCGGGCCAGTTGGCAAAGGCGCAGCCGCGCACGCCTCCTTCATAGATGCTGCCTTTGAAGGCGCGCAGAGGGGTGTTGCTGCCAGGAGGCGGGCCGCCGTTGTCGGTGGAGAAAATGATGAGCGTGTTTTCACGCTGGCCGGTGCTTTCCAAAGCGGCGACGATCTGGCCGATGGCTTCGTCCACAGCGGAGAGTATGCCGGCGAGTTTTTGCCGGGCACCTTTCAGCTCGCCATAGGGCTTGAGGTATTCATCCGGCACCTCGAGCGGTGAGTGCACGCCGTTGAACGGTACGTAGAGAAAGAGGGGCTTGGTTTTATCCTTCTCGGTGATGATGCGGCAGGCTTCGCGAGAGAGAAGATGAGTGGTGTAGCCTTCTTCTTTGATCTGCTGGCCGTCGCGATACCAGTCGAGATCCTGGCCGCGCATGTGGGTGAAGTAGTCGAGCATGCCAAAGTAGTGGCCGTAATGATGATCAAAGCCGCGTGCGGTGGGCAGGTACGCGGGCTCGAATTCGCCGAGGTGCCATTTGCCTGTGATGGCGGTGGCGTAGCCGACATCGTGGAGCGCATTGGCCAAAGTGCGCTCGGTGAGCGGCAGGCCCCAGGTGGCATGCGGACGCACGATGGTGTAAACGCCCGTGTTCGTGGCGTAACGGCCGGTTATCAGCGCGGAGCGCGTGGGCGAGCAGACGGGCTGAACGTAGAGAGATTCCAGCACCGTGCCCGCAGCGGCCAGTTTGTCGACGTTCGGCGTGTGGATGTCTTTGCCGCCATTGAAGCCGCAGTCGGCGTAGCCGAGATCGTCGATGAGCAGGAAGACGATGTTGGGCTGTTTTTCGGCAGCGAAGGAGGATGCCAAAAGGAGGAACGACGAAAGGAGGAGGGTGATGATTTTCATGGGAAGTGAACAAAGATGAGCCGTCATTTGGCCTTCTTCTTTTTGCCAGCGCCGGGATCGACCATGGTGACGGGCTCGCCGATCAGCAGCGGCTTGCCGAAGACGGTCTGCTTGTCGCCCTGCTGCTGCATCCAGGTGTCCACGTCGGTGCGCATTTCACGCAGGCGCTGTGTTTGTGAGGGATCATCGGCGAGGTTGTGCAGTTCGAGAGGATCGTTCTTCAGATCGTAAAGCTCCTCCGCCGGACGCACAGAGTAACGTTTCAGGGTGGCTGCTGCCGGAGGGCTGGATTCAGCCGCAGTGAGCCAGCTCTGCCAGTAGTTGAAGCCGCTGGTCACGTTGCTTGAGCGTGAGATGTGCGTGTGGTGTTGAAACTCGGGATGCAGGTTGCGGATGTATTTCCAGTCACGAGTGCGGACGCTGCGGATGGGATAGACATTGAAGTCGCCATCGCCGCTGTGCGTGGTGAAGATTTTTTCTCGATGTGTGGTGGATGTGCCACGCAGGACATTGGCGAAGGACTTGCCATCGATGCCCTCCGGCACCATGCCGCCGCCGAGGTCGATGAAGGTGGGCAGCAAGTCGGGCCAGCAAATCATGGCGTCACTGGTCGAGGCGGGCTGCAAATGGCCGGGCCATGCGGCGATGAAGGGGATGCGGATGCCGGCATCGTAAAGGTTCCATTTGGCGAAGGGCCACTGCGCGCCGTGGTCGGCGGTGTAGATGAAGAGCGTGTCTCCCGGCACCTTGTCCTTGGCCAGTGCCCGCAGTTCACCGAGCAAGGTGTCTGAACGCGTGATGTCCGAGCAGTAGCGGGCGCGTTGTTCTCTGGTGGCCGGCGTATCCACATGCGTGGGCGGCAGCTTGATGGCTGCAGCATCATAGCCTGCCTTTTCACCCCAGGGCACATGCGGATGATGCGTGCCGAAGAACAGGCAGAGCGGTTTCGATGCATCTCGGTTGGCGAGGAATTGTCCCACTTCGACGGTGTCAATTTCGCCCTGCTGCTGGCCGCCCAGAACATCGAAGCCGTGATCCTTGCCGTAGTTTCCATGGGCCACCTTGCCAAAGGCCGCCACCTCATAGCCCAGCGCGTGAAGCACGGGCGGCAGTGAGCGCACATCGGGATTCTTCGCTTTGTGATTCGGCTCCGCGCCATTGCGCGCTGGCCACAGGCCGGTGCAGAGCGTGGTGCGGCTCGGGCCGCAGGCCGGGGAGGCGATGAAGGCATGGGTGAACTTCATGCCATCCGACGCGAGTTTGGCCATGTGCGGCGTGCGGATGTCCGTGGACCCGTAGGGCTCGGAGTCCAGCATGCTGTGATCGTCCGAGATGAAGACGACGATGTTTGGCGGCGCGGCAAAAAGCGGCAGGCTCAGGAGAGCCGCAGCGATCAATGTCAGGGTCTGGTTGGACATGAGCCGGTAACGAAAGATATTGAGGCGACATCTCAGCAAATGCGCGTCAGGGTGCCGCCTGCTTTTTCTTCTTGGCCTTCTTCGGGGCGACGGCCTCCTGCTTCGCGTTTGGATCAAAGTTCGGATTGGGCGCTGGCATCAGTGCGCCGACTTCCTTGCGCCAGGCGATGAGCTTCGCATGCAGCTCCTTCACCTTGTCAGGCTGTGCAGAGGCCAGATTGTTTTTTTCGCCGATGTCCTGCGGGATGTTGTAAAGCTCCAGCGCGCCGTCCTCATGCCACTCGATGAGCTTCCAGTCGCCATCGCGGATGGTGGTGCATGGTGGGCCGCCTTGATTGGCATAATGTGGGTAGTGCCAGAAGAGCGGCTTGCCGCGAGTTGCGGACTCACCTTTCAGCAAGGGCAGGAAGCTCACGCCATCGAGATGTTGCTCGGGTTTCAACGGCTGGCCTACGAGTTGCAGCAGGGTGGGATAAAAATCGGTGCTGATGACGGGCGAGTCGCAGGTCGTGTCCGGCTTGGTCACGCCGGGTGCCACGACGATCATCGGCTCGCGCACGCCGCCTTCATAGGGCCAGCCTTTGCCGGCACGCAGCGGGAGATTGGAGGTGGGATGTCCTTCCGCAGTGGCGAGGCCGCCGTTGTCAGACATGAAGACGATGATCGTTTTCTCCGTGAGCCCGTTCTTTTCCAAAGTGGAGAGCACGCGACCAATGGCGGTGTCAAACTGCTCCAGCATCGCGGCATAGACCGGATTGTTTTGTACGAGACGCACCTGGTTCGCCCGCTCTTGGCCCCAGACATCGGCGGGTGCCTGCTTCGCTTTTTCCTGCCACTTCGCCACGAGATCGGCACGCGCGCCGATGGGCACATGCGGTGCGTTGTAGGGCAGGTAGGCATAGAAAGGCTTGTCTTTGTTCGCCTCGATGAACTTCACCGCTGCGTCGGTGATGCTGTCGGTGTTCTTCGGATCATCCTGCTTTTTGCCCTTGCCGCCCTTCGGTCCGGTGCCTTCGCTTTCGTCGTGAGTGAAGCCTTGATCTCGTGGCATGAAGCCCGCTCCGCCCAGATGCCATTTGCCGGCAAAGAATGTCTCATATCCCGCGTCGCGCAGGGATTCTGCGATGGTGACCTCCGCCAACGGCAGCTGACCTGCATTCGGCGCAGGCAGCAGTTTGCCCGATCGGCCGCCGGGAATGAAATTGGTGATGCCAAAGCGCGGCGGATATTTCCCGGTCATGAGACTGCCTCGCGTGGGCGAGCACACACAGCAGGCTGCATAACCCTGCGTGAACTTCATCCCGCGCTTCGCCAGCCCGTCGATGTTCGGCGTTTCATAAAACGTCTTTGGGTTGAACGCACCGATGTCCATCTGGCCAAGGTCGTCGGCAAGGATGAAAACAATGTTCGGTTTTGTCTCCGCGAACAGGGAAGAGGCGAAGGTGAACGCAAGCAGGGCTAGGAACGGGGCTTTCATAATATGGAAAGATGAGAAAAAACAAAAATGATCTTCAAGGCAGCGGCGGAAGTATCATCGTGTTGTCCTGGGTGTCTGCGTGCCATTGTTTCAGGGCGGCATAGAGACGTTCGAGGTGCGGGCGCTGCGCTGGGTCAGCGGCCAGGTTGTGGAGTTCGTCGGGATCACTTTGGAGATCGTAGAGCTCGATCACCGGTGGTTTTCCACCCAGAGCGTGCGGGTCCATTTCCTGCAGGATGCGAAAGGCCTCGGGGAACTGGGCTTTGACGCGCACGGTCTCGCCGTAGATGCGATTGATCCATGGCTTCATGTCACGCAGGTCGGCATTGATGACCTTGGGCTCATTGAGATGGCTGCGAACGATGAGCTGATGCGTGGCGTCGAGCACACTGCGCTCTTCCATGCCACGCTGCTGGTTCAAGGAGCGGCCGGAGACTTCACTGAAGATGAAGTCGTGGCCTTTGGCGTCTGGCTTGGCTTCCAGCAGAGGTTTGAGGCTGATGCCGTGGAGAGGTGAATCATACTGAATCCCGAGCAGATCCAGCAAAGTGGGCAAAAGGTCGAGCTCACTGACCAAGGCTTCGCTGACGAGCGGTTTGCCTCCAGGAAGGCGAATGACGAGTGGAATGTGCAGGCCCAGGTGAAACGGTGTCATCTTGCCATGCTGGTAGGCAGGGCCGTGATCCCCCATGAAGATGACGAGGGTGTTCGCCTCCTGGCCGGACTCCCGCAAAGCGGCCATGACCTCGCCGATGACTTGGTCATTGTGCTGCACGCCGTCGAGATACTCGGCCCAGTCACGGCGTGCGACGGGTGTGTCCGGCAGATGCGCAGGCAGTTTCACCTTTGTGGGGTCGATGGTGATGGGCTGCTTCTCGCTGTTCACAAACGGGCGGTGCGTGTAGGTCGTGCTGTTGTGCAGCAGAAACCATGGCTTTCCCGCCGCCCGGGAGATGACTCCGGGGAGGGCCTGCTTGGAACCCGGCTTCGGGATGAAGTCATGGTAGGGAAAGCGTTCGTTTGGAGAGACGTGGAGCTTTCCGCACACCGCCGTGTGATAGCCCTGCGCGGCGAGCACTTCGACCATTGTTGCGCCCTGTGAGCGGATGCGCGTGTGCAGGTAGGGCGGAGCTTTTTTCTCCGCCTCTGTGAGTTTGGCGGCGGGCTTGAGGTAGTTGTTGGTGTTGTTGACCAGGCCGTTCGTGTGCGAGTGCAGACCGGTCATGATGCAGGCCTTTGATGCTGAGCAAACTGGATAACCCACATAGGCGCGGCGAAACAAGGCCCCGCTGGCCGCCAGCGCATCCATGTGGGGTGTTTTCACATCCGTCGTGCCCAGAGCGCTCATGTGTGCGCCTTGGTCCTCGGTGAGAATGAAAAGGATGTTGGGGCGCTGCTCCGCCGCGAATGACGAGAGCACGCTGAAGAATGACAAAACGAGAATGGCCGGAACGCGATGCATGGTGGGTGGTGCGCGTGTAACGACCGGCTCTGTCAGTACATCTCAGCAAAAACTGTGTCGGATTCAGCAGACACAGTCAGGCTGGACTCCTCCCGACTGCAGTACAGATTGAATCATGGCCATAGCTATCGAAGCAATCACTGTCGTGGTTAGGAATGATGCAATTCAACACCGGTATCCTGGAGGGGCGGAGGCGTTTCAGATGAATGTGCCCAACAATACTTTCTGTGCAGATGACTCACTTTCGTGTGTCAGCTTTATGGTCGAAAGCGATGCCAAAGTGTACTTCGATGAACTGGAATCGTTGGGACTGGATATCAGGGGAGGGAACGATGCGGTCATCTGCGATGCCTTTCGTCAGGAAGTTCGACCCGATTGTGCCTGGCTTCAGATGGGCAGATACAAACAAGGAACCATCGCTTGGATTGAAGGCGAGGAGGTGCGTACCATAATCGGGCCACCGGGCTGGGATCCAGAAGGCCAGCGATTGAACTATGCCACAACCGAAGAAGCGGCCAAACGTCTCAAATATCTACGCAATGACGGCAACGTACAGGTGTTCTGGGACAACGTGGAGGAGCAAGAAGTTTATGTCGGCAGGACGCAGGTGCCTCTGGAAATGCTATTTCAACAAGCGGGTGCAATTGTTACGGCAAATTTAAGAAATCCGGGTTCATCACCTGCCCCTGCTGAAACTGCGATTGAGCTTCAACGAGCCATCGAAATGCTGGAAACCGTCGTGGAGCGCTCTCCCGACAGCTGGCGTGCGCACTGGATGCTTGGCAAAGCCTGGCATGCACTCGGAAAGTCGGAGCTGGCCTATGTGTCGCTCAGCAAAGCATTTGAACTCGAAAAACAGGAATCCGTGATTCCAAGAGAGCTCTGTGGTATTTGTCTGGAACTGGGTCGTGGGAGTGAGGCCGTACGTATTTCAGAGCATGCGATTGGCTTGGAACCCCAGAATACAGAACTACTTGGCAACCTTGCCCTCGCCCATCTGATCGACGGAAGGCACAAGGAGGCGGAAGCAACCATCGATGCTGCCTTGAAACAAAATGAAGGAGATCCCGTCAACCAAGCCCTGCGGCGAATCATCACGGATGTCGTCAAAGGCAGGCGAAGCCAGCCACGAGATTTGTATGATTTAACTGGAGCAAGAAGAAGCTGAGGGCAGTAAGAGAAGGCGCTGGTCAGACATTTCACTTACATGGGCGTCAACTTCACTGCCAACGCAGTCGTAGTCGCGTGTGCGATCGAACTTGGCTTGCCATTCACCGGGTCGTATTTTATCCCTTCGCTGCCATGACCTCGAAATCGACCGCCGGTTCCTCGACTGCCGCCGCCACCAAGCAGTCCGCTGAATACGCCATCTACAAACCCAACGGTCGTGGCACTGGCGGGGTGATCCGTTTCGAGTTCAACCGCAGCAAAGGTGCCGTGTTTGTGGATGCGGCTTCGCAGAGCGGGGAGAAGCAGTTCGACTGGGAGCAGAAGATCACCATGAAATGGGGGCTTTCAGACCTTGGCGCGGTGCTGGCGACGCTGCAGGGCCGCCAGGAGCAGGCGAAGCTCTTTCACCAGTCTGAGAAGGCCAACAGCGCCTTTGAACTGACCTTTCGCGATGATCCGCAGAAGGCGCCGTACTTGATGAGCATGTCGCGTCAGGACGCGGCGTCGAAAAGCGTGAAGAAGGTGACGGTTCCCGTCACGCATGCGGAGGCGGTGATTCTTGAGACTGCGCTGCGGGCGGCGATCACGAGGTTGATTGGGTGGTGAGGTTTGTTTTGTAGGTTGGGTGTGTTTGGCGCGTTGCGTGTGTTCAACACTTGGAGACATCTTCGCCAAACCACCCGACTTCGAGGGCGCTCGTACGCTGATGTGTTTGCAGCACGCTGACAGACGGGCGGGCTTTCGCCACACCCATCCTACGTTCATGCAAGCGCCTCCAACTTCACCGTCAGCGAATCGTAGCCGAGGGTGCGGTCGAACTTGGCTTCATGCTCGACGCGTTCTTCGGCTTTCAGAATGGTGATGCTCTTCATGCGTTCGCAGCACAGACGCAGCAACGTGCGCAGGATGAGACGTGCATGTGGTGCGCCGAGGCAGAGATGGGTGCCGAAGCCGAAGGAGAGATGCGGGTTGGGTTTGCGGTCGAGGCGGACTTCCTCGGGCTGCGGGAAGGCGTTGGCGTCGAAATTGGCGGAGGCCCAGGCGAGGGAGATGCGGTCGCCGGCTTTGACGGTGGTGCCATTGACATCCGTGTCTGCCGGACAGACGCGGCCGATGTGAGTGAGCGGCATGAAGACGCGGAAGAACTCCTCGCTGGCGAGGGTGATGCGCTTGGGGTCTGCGCGCAGAAATTCGAGGGCTTCAGGATGTTCGGCGAGATAACCCAGGGCGCAGGAGATTGTATGGATGATGGTGTCACGGCCGCCGGCGAAGGCGAGATTGGCGAAGCCCATCATCTCCTCGCGTGTGAGCTTGCGGCCGCGATACTCTGCCTGCGTGAGAGCGCTGAAGAAATCCGCGCCGGGATTCGCCTCGGCGCGGTCGAACTGCGCGTGGAGGTAATCCTCCAGTACGTTGCCGGTTTTAAACTCGCCGCCGGTGACTTTGAAGACGTGGATGCCCCAGCCGATCCAGGTTTCGCCTTCGGACGCGGGCACGTTGAGCAGGTGGGTCAGGGCGCGTGACTGGATGGGCAGTGCGAACTCGTTGACGATCTCAATCGAGTCGCGGCTCAGCGCCTGCGTGAGCATGCTCTCCATGAGTGCTTCGACCTGTGCGATGATAGCAGGGTCTTTGGAGCGCTGGAAAAACGGCTCCACGATGGCGCGGTAGTCGGTGTGCTCGGGTGGATTGGTCTCGATGGGCAACTGACGCATGGTGCGCACCGCCTCCTCCGATGGGATGGGCACACGGAAGGGCGCGTCCGAGCTGAAGGTCTGCCAGTCTTTGGCGGCTTTGCGCACATCTTCGTGGCGCAGGATCATGGTGATGTCTTCGCCATGAAAGGGGCACTTCAGCACGCCAGTGGTGCTGCGGACTTCGCGGAAGGGGTCGGAGAAAGCGGGCATGGGAGGGGAGTGACGAATGACGAATGCGGGATGACGAATCATCAACGCTGAATGAGGGCTGCTTTCAGTGCAACCTTTGCTCTTTGTCGGATGATGCCTGCGGCGTGTGCAAAGGCCGTTTGCTCACTTCTTTTTCGCTTTGCCGGCCTTTGGTGCTGGTTTCTGCGGTGCGGTGGGATCTTCGTTGATGGAACCATGCCACTGCGGGGCGATGTTTTTGACGTTCCAGTCGTCCCAGGCTTTGGAGAGTTGGGTGACGAGTTCGGGCTTGGTTGCGGCGAGGTCGTGCTCCTCGCCGATGTCGGTGCTCAGATCGTAGAGCTGCCAGCCGGACTGGGTTTTGGCCTCCATGTCGCGGACGTCGACGAGTTTCCAGTTCCCCTGGCGGATGGCTTTCTGGGGGCCGAAACGCCAGGCGAGGGTGTCGTGCGGTGCGGCGGTGACTTCACCCTTGAGATGCGGCAGGAGATTCACGCCTTCAACGCCGTTGGGCTGCGGGGCTCCGGTGACAGCGCAGGCCGTGGGCAGGATGTCCATGGCGCTCACGGGTTGATCGTAGGTTTTGCCAGCGGGCAGCTTGCCGGGCCAGCTCACAAAGAACGGCACGCGGATGCCGCCTTCCAGCGTCTGGCCTTTGTCGCCACGCAGCGGGGTATTGACGCCGGTGTTGTAGGCGAAGAAGGGTTTCCTTCCGGAGCCGCCATTGTCGCTGAAGAAGAATACGAGGGTGTTCGGGTGCTTGGCTTTGAGTTCGGCGGTGATGCGACCGATGTCGTCGTCAAGCCCCAGCAGCAGCGAGAGGTAACCGCGGCGATTTGGATCGGTGACCTCCGCAGGAATGCGGTTCTTGAGTTTGTCGGCGATCTCCAGCGGTGTGTGAACGGCGTTGTAGGCGAGGTAGAGGAACCAGGGCTTGGCCGTGTGGCGGTTCATGAAGCCGAGGGCTTCATCGGTGAAGAGATCCGTCGTGTAGCCATCGAGGTGCTGCAGCTCGCGGCCGCGATAGATCATGTTGTGCGAATGAGCGGAGCCGAACTCAGGTTCGGCATCCTTGTGCAGCAGGAAATTGTGCCCGCCGACGAGGAAGCCCAGGAACTCATCAAAGCCACGTGACAGCGGATGATGCGCCGTATCGAAGCCCTGATGCCATTTGCCGATGAGTGATGTGGCGTAGCCGGCGTCGTGCAGTACGTTGGCGATGGTGCGCTGATCCAGCGGCAGGCCGAGCTTGGCTTCATCGCCGACATGGGGATTGAACTCATGGCCAAAGCGCGTCTGCGATTTGCCGGTGAGAAACCCTGCCCGCGAGGGGCTGCAATACGGTGCGGTGACATAGCCGTTCGTGCAGCGCACGCCGCTGGCGGCGAGGGCGTCAATATTCGGCGTGGGCACCGCTTTGTCGCCATGAACGCCGATGTCCGCGTAACCCAGATCGTCTGCGATGATGACGAGGATGTTTGGTTGCGGAGCCGCCGAGAGCGAAGAGCAAACGGCGAATAAGAGCAGGGCGAGGCGTTTCATGGGCGAGAGATAACGATGCAGAGAAGGAGTTCTGGCAGAGGAGAGTTGAGCTTTGGCGCATTCGGGATAGTCTGCGTTCTGTGACAGATTCTGCCTCCCAATCGCGAACGCCCCTTGGTTTGCCCGAAGCCTTGTTTTGGGACTCGGACCCAAGCACGCTCGATCTTGACCGGCATGCAAAGGCCATCATCGCACGCGTGGTGGAGCGTGGAGGCTTGGAGGGATGGCACAAGCTGCGTCGGCATTATGGCGATGACAAGCTGAGGCAGGTGGTGACCAGTCTGCGAACGCTGGAGCCGAGGACTGTGAACTTTCTCTGCCTGATGCTGGATCTCAAAAGAGAGGACTTCCGATGCTGCACTTCGAGACCCTTCCCGCCGGCACCTTGGATTTATTGAAGCGGCTCTCCACGCATCCGGCGCTCGACAAGTAGTGGGCACTGCGCTGGCGCTTAATCAAAGAGTCGCTGGAAGCTTTGCAAGGTAATCCGACAAATCCAGACCGGTGTCGGCTGCGCCGATGTCTTGAAGGTAACTTTGCACAGACGAGCGGAATCTGCTTTGCAGAAAACCTAACCACATCTTTTTCCGCTCAAGCAATACATAGAAACATATGCAGTCGGGTTTTGTACTCTGCCGAGGTTGCACATCGACGATTTGAAGAACGATTTGGAGTCTGCCTTTGTCAAAGGAGTAAGTGCTTGGTGTGGGATCGTCTGGACCTACAGGACCCTGACAGTTTCTGATCCGAATGCGTGGATGCCCTGGGATATGGTCAGGCAGTGATCTGAGCACAGGCTCTGGGATGAAGTAGACATTTAGCATGGCGGCGCGAGAGAAAATCTGCCACGCCACCATTCTAGCAACTGTCGATTTAGTTCACTTCCCAAACATCGCATTCGTCTTGTCGCCGCCGCTGAGGACGTAGGCGAGGAGATCGAGGATTTCGTCTTTCTTGAGCATGGCGAGAAGCATCGGCGGCATGGGGGAGACGGTGCTGAGTTCGATGCTCTTCACTTCTTTGCGATCCACGTTCACGCGCTGGTTCGGATCGGTGAGGTCGGTGTTGAGGGTGACGCCGTCGCCGCTGAGATTCACGACCACGCCGCTCATCACGGTGCCATCGTTTTTGGTGACGATGATGGGGGCGAACTGTTCGTTGATGACCTTGCTGGGGTTGATGATATTGTCGAGCAGGTCGTGCGGGCTGTAACGCCCGCCAGCGCCGGTGAGATCCGGGCCGGTCATGCCGCCGGCGTTGCCGAAGCGGTGGCAGGTGTAGCAGGCGGCGGCGGTGAACATTTTGCGGCCGTTGTCAAAGCTGCGTTTTTTCATGCC
>JAPLUN010000097.1 GCA_026397715.1 Verrucomicrobiota bacterium | reverse complement strand
GCCTGCGTTACTCCCAGATGTTTGTCTCTCGCACGACTGACGGTGCCCTCGTTGGCCCCTAATGTCATTGTCAGCGTTCATGCGATGCTGACCTAAGCTAAGACTTCGCTGGTGCTGACGAATGCCGTCAGCACCAGTTTTTGTTTAATTCCAGCCCCCTCTTTTCCATGAGCTTCATGCAACACCTGCGCCAGCAACCACTCCTAGCCGGATCACTGGCGCTGAATCTCGCATTCGGTCTGTCTGCGGCCCTTGGCTGGCTGATTCCGGACCCCAATCCGCCCAAGCTGCCTGCCAGTCTGGCAACTGCCCCAGCAGCAAAAGAAAAGAAAAATCCGGCCAAGGCTGCTGCTTTTGCCAAAGCCCCGGCATTTCAGTGGAGCCAGCTTGAGGCTCCTGATTTCCCGACCTTCGTGAAGAATCTGCGTGCGATCGGCTGCCCGGAGGTGACGATCAGAGATATTTTGGCTGGTGAAGTGGATGAAATCTACGAACTCAAGATCCAGGCATTGATGCAGCAGTCCAGCACGGCTGGCGGCTATACTTCCAAGAGCCATGCGGGAACAGCAGCGCAGGCCGCACGGAACCAACTGAACGATGAAAAGACCCGGCTTTTGGCGAGTCTGCTGAGCCCAGTGGCGGTGGGTGCGGCGGCCGCAACACAAACCGGGCCGCAGTCAGCACCACCCAGCGCCAGTGGCAGCATGCCGCCCCCCAATCGTGCGACGATGACTCCCGCCGCCTTTCTGGTGGGCAACAATCCACAACAGCCCGGCAACAGCCAGGAGCTATCCACCACGGCCACAGATCCTCAGCTTGATGCCGGCACGCGCCAGATAGTGGAACAAATGAGAACCCGCTTCGCCAGCTCCCTAGAGACTGCAGGGTCGCTGGATCCAGCCAGCGCGGAGTATTACGAGATCTGGGACAAGAGCCGAAGAGAAAGTGACGACCGTTTTTCCTCCATGTTCGGAGGGGATGCCTTTATCAAGGTCCAGCTGGATGCGAACCGGGCTGCCGCCAGTTCCGCCGCCAAATGATTCGGCGCAGGCTGAATAGGAGGAACAGAGGCGGGTTTAATGACGAAACTGTCACCGAATATCATTATTTGCGCCTTCTTGCCCATATTTGGAGCAATCGATGTGACGCATTCGTAACAGCGGCAAGCTTGAGCGAGGGCTGGGTCGAACGAAAAGGAGGGCGTCCTGAATACTGCGTCAATGCCGCTCCCAATCTTTCAATCCAGCTTCAAACCAAGCACCGCAAGCCTGAACATCCGGGAGATCTCCCGTGGGTTTTGCGCCCTGCTGTGCGGGGCGGGGCTGAGTGGTTTCAGCCCTGCAAGGGCTGAGTCCCAAACGGCCGCCCAGACTGCCGCCACGGCGGTGCCTGCGGCTGCTCCGACGGCTGTGTCACAGCTGGGGAACCTGTATGTGAGGGAGTATCGCGTGCGGGGGAACAAGATCCTGAAGGCGATCGAGATCGAGGAGGCGGTGTATCCGTTCATGGGGCCGGGCCGCGGGGAGCAGGACATCGAGGGGGCGCGCATGGCGCTGGAGAAAGTTTACAAGGCGAAGGGCTACCAGAGCGTGGGCGTGCAGGTGCCGCAGCAGACGGGTGCGCGTGGTGTGATCTACCTGGAAGTGGTAGAAACGCCCGTGGGCCGCCTGCGGGTGAAGGGCGCGCGGTATTTCCTGCCTAGCAAGATCAAGGAGATGGCTCCTTCGATGAAGGAGGGCACGGTGCCGAACTTCAATGAGATCAGCAAGGACATCGTGAAGCTGAACCAGTGGCGCGACCGTAAGATCACTCCTGAGCTGCGCGCGGGCGTAGTGCCGGGGACGGTGGACATCGATCTGAATGTGGAGGACAAGCTGCCTGTGCATGGGAGCTGGGAGATCAACAACCAGCACAATGCGAACACGGTGCCGCTGCGCCTGAGCGGATCGCTGAGCTACAGCAACCTGTGGCAGATGGGGCACACGCTGGGAGCGAGCTTTCAAATAGCCCCGGAACGGATGACGGACAGCGCGGTGTATTCGGCGTTTTACCAGGCGCCGATTCACAGCGTGGAAGGGCTGAGCACGATGCTGACGGGCACGATTCAGGACAGCAACATTGCGGCGCTGGGCGGGACGACGGTGATCGGCAAGGGGCAGATCGTGGGCTTTCGTCTGATGAAGACGCTGCCGGCCAGCCAGGGGTATTTTCATTCGATCAGCTTTGGGATGGACTATAAAAACTTTGTGCAGGATGTTACTGCGGGCGGTGCGCTGATTTCCTCCCCCATCGCGTATTACCCTTTGAACCTGGCTTACAGCGCGAGCCGTGTGACGGACAACACGTACACGGAATTTAACGCGGCGCTGACGTGGCATGTCTCGGGCATGGGCGGATCGCAGGCGCAGTTTGCGGCACGGCGCTTTGCGGCGACGGACAGCTTCTTCTACTTCCGCGGGGATCTTTCCCACACGCATGATGTGGCGCAGGGCTTCCAGATTTACACCCGCGTGCAGGGGCAGGCGACGCCGGACGCGCTGATCAACACAGAGCAGACTTCGGGCGGCGGATACAACACGGCACGCGGGTATTTGATCGCGACGCGGCTGGGTGACTCGGGGATTTTTGGATCGCTGGAGTTTCGCAGTCCGAACTTCCTGGGCACGGCGAAGGACCGTGAGAACCAGTGGCGCGTGTATGCCTTCCTGGAAGGCGGCAAGCTTTACACCAACAAGACGCTGCCTGCGGAGAAGCGCAGCTACGACCTTGCCAGCGCGGGCTTTGGCACACGCATCCGCTATTTGAACCACATCACCGGATCTGTGGATCTGGCGATGCCACTGGTCTCGCAGCCGAACGCGCTGGCGCATGACCTGTTCCTCCTCTTCCGCCTCGGAATGGATTTCTAGGCCGCCCCCCTTTTTTTCACTCTCAATGCACAGCCCCTCCTCACGCTTCATGTCCCGCACACCACGCATCCTGACTTCTCTGCTGCTTGCCCTGGCGATCACGTCCTCACTTGCCTCCGCTGCTGAAGCGAACTGGTGGGATGCGAAGTGGCCCACGCGCAAAAAGATCGACATCGACACGACCGGCAAGGGTGTGGCGATTGCGGAACCCATCGGCACGACCGCAGTGCTGGTGCGCCTGCACGAGGGCGTGTTCAGCTTCATGTCCGCGAAGGAGGACGGGAGCGATCTGCGCTTTCTGGCGGATGACCACAAGACGGAGCTGAAGCACCATGTGGAAAAGTGGGATTCGCTGCTGAATGAAGCGTACGTGTGGGTGCAGGTGCCTGACCTGAAGCCTGCGAGCGCGACGAGCATCTGGCTCTACTACGGCAACACGGAGGCACCCGCGCCTGAGGCGGCGAAGGAAACGTATGATGCGAACACGACGCTGGTGTACCACTTTGCGGATGCTTCGAAGGCAGGCACGGATTCTTCGGCCACAGGTGCGAATGCGGAAGGTGCGCCACCACCGGCAGCGGGATCGCTGATCGGCGGCGGGCTGCGTGTGTTTGGACAGACGGCGATCAAGGCCCCTTCCCCGCCGCTGGGTGAATGGGCTCCGGGTGCGCCGCTGACAGTGTCTGCGTGGGTCAAGCCGAGCGCCCTGCAGCCGAATGCGGTGATCCTGAGCCGCCGTGAGGGTGCGAACGCTTTCATCCTGGGTCTGGACAACGGCATTCCGTTTGTGGAG
>JAPLUN010000427.1 GCA_026397715.1 Verrucomicrobiota bacterium | reverse complement strand
ATGCGCAACCAGCTCGCCCATGGCTCATGGGTGCTCAAACTCACCACCGCTTAACTCCCTTTTTTATGCGAACAACTCTACGCAAATCATCACTTGCAACTGATAGAACATCTTCCCGGTCGTCTGATTTTTACCCAGGGTCGCCTCGCTGAGGCTCGGCTGACCCTGGGCTCAAATACGCAGCCCCTTTGGGGCTGGTGTGTGGCGGAGCGGAGTGACGAAGGAGCTTGTATGGATTGCGGCGGCGGTGGTCGTTTCTTTCGAATGTCTATTGGTGCGCGTGTGCGAACCATCCTTCTTAAAGCGGTGGCTGCGCTTCACCCTTCGCTCTGCGAGCTACGGAGGACAGGCTGTGCCTCGCTACGCAACCGCAGGCCAAATGGGGGCATCATCGGCTGTCTTATCGACTGAATGCGGGAATGAGTTTTGCGAAGTGCTGTGGCAGGCAGCCTGAGTCGTGAATGCTACGTGGCCGAAGGACAGTGCGGAGTACCGTGCATGGGCGGAGTGCTGCGGACTCGGAGGTCCGCGCTCCGAAAGCCTTTTTGCCTCCGATCTTCAATTCCGCGATGCGTGCGCTTCACTAAGTGCCAGTCAATGCAGAAGAGAAGATTTCTGGTGCGTGAAGCAGGGAACTATTTTTTGTCGGCGGAGATCAGGATTTCGTCGAGGACGCGACCGTCTGGATTGGGGAGCTTGAGGCTCATGAGTTTGGCGATGGTGGGGGCGACGTCGAGATTGGCCATGCGGTCGAGGATGATGCCTTTTTTGATGCCGCGACCGCTGGCGATGAAGATGCCGTCGAGTTCGGGGTCGGTGTTCAAATAACCGTGGGTGCCGGCGTAGTTGACGGAGGGAGTGACGGTGGCGTCTCCGCCGGCGTCGTTTTTGAAGGCGTAGCCGGGCTTGGCATAGAGGACGAGATCGCCCATGCCTGGATTTTCCTCGGGCATGGGCATGCCGAGGGTGTGGCCGTCTTTGCCGTCGATGACGCGGTCGACGCCTTCGGTCTTGGCGAACATTTCTTTGAGCTGCGGGAGGAGCTCGGCTTTGCGGGCGGGATTGGTGATGTAGACGAAGGCCATGCCGCCCTGGGTCATGGAGTAGGCGTCGCAGGTGTTGATAGTGGGGCCGAGGCCCTGGGCGAGTCCGGCTTTTTTCAGCTCGACGTTGGGGAGGATGATCTTGGTGACTTTTTTGAAGCCGTGATCGGTGGCGATGATGAAGGTGGTGCTGTCGCGCAGGCCGCTGTCTTCAACGGCTTTGACGAGATCGCCGACAAGGCGATCGGCGTAGGCGAGGGCGGTGGCGCTGGCCATGGAGCCGGGGCCGTAGGTGTGGTGGGTGGAGTCGGTGTTGAGGGTGTGATAGAGGAGCAGGTTGGGCTTGTGGGTCTTGAAGATGTGGATGGCGGCCTTGGTCCACATGTTGTCGAGGAAGGTGACGCTTTTGCGCTGAGGGCCGAGCTGCATCCAGGTGATGTGCTCGGGCTTGATCTCGCCGGCGGCGATCATTTCTTTTTCGACTTTGCCTTCCGCGTCGGGGAGTTCGGCGAAGCTCCAGTCGATGGTCTTGGCCTTGGTGACGGCGACCCAGTCTGACTCTGCGGTGGTGAGTCCGGCGTCATGGGCGATGTCGTAGAGGGTGGGTGCGAAGACGAGTCTTGTTTTGTCGGCCCACTGCTCGATCTTTGGCGGTTTGTTGTCGCCCTGGCGGACGAGGAGGCCGTTGAAGAGGACGCCGTGCTTGCGGGGCTCCACACCGGTGACGAGGGTGGTGTGATTGATCCAGGTGATGGAAGGATTGCTGACCGTCATGGCCTTGGTGCTGGCGCCTTCGGAGGCGAGCTTGCGCAGATTGGGGATCTGCAACGATTCATCATTCCAGAGCCATGCGGGGAAGCCGTCGAGGCTGATGAGGATGACGTGCTGGTCCTTGGGGCTGGTCGAAGGCGACTTCGAGCACGATGTCAGCGTGCGAACAATGATGATGCTGAGGACAAGCAGGAAGCAAAATTTCATTTGGGGCGAAGGGTTACGAGTGCTTGCGTCGTTTGCTTTCTCACTCATGAAGCTTGCTGCACTTTTCCTTTTTACCGCCATGTCCGCCCACGCTGTTGAAATCGTCGCGCATCGGGGTTTTTCTGCGCGCGCGCCGGAAAATACGCTGGGGGCTTTTGATCTGGCGTGGAAGAATCAAACGGATGCGTGCGAGCTGGATGTGTATCTGACGGTGGATGGCAAGACGGCGGTGATTCATGACAAGGACACGAAGCGCATGGCGGGTGTGAGCCTCGATGTTTCCAAGTCGAAGCAGGCGGATCTGACGGCGCTGGATGCGGGATCATGGAAGGGCAAGGAGTGGGCGAAGGAGAAGATCCCGACGCTGGAGCAGGCACTGGCGACGATGCCGAAGGGGAAGCAGCGGTTCTTTATCGAGGTGAAATGCGGGGCTGAGATTGTGCCGGAGCTGAAGCGCATTTTGGAGCCGATGAAGGAGCGTGCGGAGCAGCTGGCGGTCATTGCGTTCAAGCGGGATGCGGCGGCGGAATCGAAGAAGGCGATGCCTTGGATCAAGGTTTACCGGCTGGCGGCTGGGAAGACGAAGGAGAAGAAGGCGACGGATCTGACGCAGCTCATTGCGGATACGAAGGCGGACAAGCTGGATGGGCTGGATCTGGGGAGCAGTGATTTTCCGTGGGATGAAACGATGGTGAAGCAGATCCGGGAGGCGGGCTTTGAGCTTTATGTGTGGACGGTGAACAAGCCGGCGGATGTGCTGCGGTTTGCGAAGCTGGGTGTGGATGGGATCACGACGGATGATCCGGTGATGGTGAGGGAAGCGCTGGGGAAGAAGTGAGCGTTACGAGGCGGGGATGAAGGGCGCTCAGGCAAGGGAGGCGTCTGGCACGTGTTGGCGGTCTGGAGGATTGTAAACTGGGAACTGAAAACTGAGAATTGTAAATTGGCCGGAGGCGTGCAGCGGGGCTTGTTGCTGACGCTGCTGGTGGGCGTGAGATGTGGCGGAGTGATGGGTTTGCTTCTCCGATGGCGGGCACTGACCCAGGGAAGCACTCGCTAAAGCTCGGCATCCCTGGGC
>JAPLUN010000041.1 GCA_026397715.1 Verrucomicrobiota bacterium | reverse complement strand
CCACGATACCGCCAATTCGATTGCTACGGTGGTGTCTACGAAGGTGCTGACACCACGCCTGGCAATCATTCTGGCGGCAGTGACAAATCTGGTCGGTGCTTTGTTTGGCACTGCGGTAGCGAAGACCATCTCTTCGGGTTTGGTGGATTCGGCATTTGTCACCACGCAGACCATCATCTGCGCGCTGCTCGGTGGAATCATCTGGAATCTGATCACCTGGTGGTTTGGTCTGCCATCGAGTTCGAGTCATGCTCTGGTCGGCGGACTCACGGGGGCCACCCTGGCAACTGCAAGCGGCAACTGGTCGGTGCTCATCTGGTCCAAGGCTCCAGAAGCAGGGAAGCAGTGGTACGATGGTGGTGGCCTGCTCTACAAAGTTGTCCTGCCGATGATCAGTTCACCGATTGCCGGACTGGTGCTCGGGTTTTTGGTGATGTCGTTTCTATATCTGCTGATCTCGACCTTGAACCAACTTTTTGGCGTACTCAAACCGCACATGGTCAGCGGACTGTTTGGCAAATTACAGATCTTTAGTGCTGGCTTCATGGGGTTCAGCCATGGTTCAAACGATGCCCAGAAAACGATGGGTATCATCGCGCTAGCTTTGCTGGCCGGGACGAAGTCGGGTGATCTGGCCCAGGTTCCAGACTGGCTCAGCTTCCTGCGGATCGAGTCGCTGGGAGCGAAGAGTGACCAGATTCCGGTTTGGATAAAAGTCGCCTGCGCCCTGACCATGGCCGCCGGGACGGCTGCGGGTGGCTGGCGCATCATCAAGACGCTGGGTCACAAGCTGGTGAAACTGCAGCCTGTGCATGGTTTTGCGGCTGAGACGACTGCCGCCACCGTGCTGCTCACAGCGGCCCATTTTGGCATGCCGGTTTCTACGACACATGCCATCACGACCAGCATCATGGGGGTCGGTGCAGCGAAGCGGTTGAATGCGATCAAGTGGAACGTGGTCACGCGGATTCTCTGGGCGTGGGTTCTCACGATTCCGGCCACCGGGCTGATGGGGTATCTGCTCTTTAAGTTGTTTGGCACTCCGGTGGCGTGATTTCATCCAAGGCGGACCTGAGTGCGGCCACCATGCGCTCGATTTCGTCGAGCGTGACGCATAGCGGTGGCATGAGCACGATGGTGTTGCCGATGGGCCGGGTGAGCAGTCCATGTTTGCGGGCCGCCATGCAGACTTTGGAGCCAAGGCTCAGATCGGGTGAATCGATGGTCATCGCCGCGATCATCCCGCACTGCCGGTAGCCGGGAAGATCTGCCATCATTGCGTCCAAGCGGGTGATTTTGGCCGGGAGCTGATCCAATACGTGTTCGTCACGGAATACCTGCAGACTGGCAAGCGCAGCGGCGCAACCCAGCTGGCTGCCGGCGAAGCTGTGACCGTAGAAGAAGGTGCGACCTTCGTGTGGCTCGCCCAGGAAGCCTTCAAAGACACGCTCCGTAGTCAATGTGACGGCCAGGGGGAGGTAGCCACCGCTGAGCCCTTTGGCGAGGCAGAGGAAATCCGGCACGACGCCTTCATGCTCACAAGCAAACATTTTCCCGGTGCGGCCGAAGCCGGTCATCACTTCGTCGAGGATTAAAAAGACGTCCAGCTCGGCGCACCAGTCATCCAGCTTTTTGAGCATGCCCTGCGGCCAGAGGCGCATGCCAGCGGCACCTTGGATGAGAGGTTCAATGACGACGGCGGCGATGCGGTTGCGGTCGTCAGCGGTCAGGGAGTCAAGGGCGTCCAGGCAGGGGACGGTGATGACGCGGTAGCCGAAGTCGTTGCCGCTGCCTTTGAAGAGAGGGATGCCACCCAGGCTGGCGGCACCGAGGGTGTCGCCATGGTAGGCGCGGTCAAAGGCGATGAGGGTGTCACGCTCCGGCCGGCCGTTCTGCTTCCAGTACTGCAAGGCCATGCGGACGGCGGACTCGATGGCGGTGGAGCCGTTGTCGGTGAAAAAGGCGCGGTTAATTTTGCTGCCGGGCAGCAGATCGACGAGTTCCTTGGCGAGCCGGATCGCGGGTTCATGGGTGAAGCCGAGAAAGGAAGTGTGAGCTACTTTGCCGAGCTGCGCGATGATGGCCGCATTGATGGCCGGATGTGTGTGGCCATGGGCGTTGGTCCAGATGGAGGCGTTGCCGTCGAGATATGAATTGCCAAACTGGTCACGCAGGGTGCAGCCGTGCCCTTCCACCAGCATCAGCGGGGTGTGCTCTGGCGCACACCACTGCCGCATGGGGGTGAAAGGGTGCCAGAGATGTTGTTGATCGAGTGTAGGCAGGTCCGGAAGATGTGGCATGGGGCTTGCGTTCTTTTTACATTACAATCCTTTCTTCATGAACTGGCGTTGTTAATTTTTTCGGTTCATTTAATGTCCGCAGCTTGCCACAGCTTTCTTAGGGATGATGGAGTCTCACATATCCGCGATTAATCTGTCAAACTCAGCCGGTCTTCCGGCTGGGAACAGCGGGCTGTTTCCTGTCACCATGTGGTCGATGATCCAGGCGGCGAAGCAGGAGGAAGAAGTGCTCACCGGGTTGGAACGACTGGCGAAGGCCTACTGGCGGCCCTTGTACGTTTTTGCGCGGCAGCGTGGATCGTCCCATGAGGCGGCTTCGGATGAGGTGCAGGGATTTTTCGAGCATCTGCTGTCGTCCGACATGCTCAGGAATGTGCAGCGTGGTGAAGTCCGGTTTCGCAGCTTTTTGCTGAGGTGCTTCACCAACTGGCTCCACAATGAGCATCATCGCAATCATGCGGCGAAGCGTGGTGGCGGTGCGGTCTTGCTGCCCTTGAATGAAATGGATTCGCAGATCGACGAGCCGGCCTTGATCGAGGGGCAGTCGCCCGACAAGGCTTTTGACCATGGCTGGGCGCGAGCCTTGGTGGATCATGCGATGAAGCGGCTGGAGGAAGAGCTGGAGCAGCGTGAGCGCAGCGTGTTCTTGCAGGAATTGCGCCAGCGTACTTTTGCCAGTGGTGCTGCGGGACCCGACTGGGAGGAGGTGGCCAGCCGATTTGGCATGTCTCACGGGGCGGTGCGCAAAGCAGCTACTGATCTGCGCCGGCGATTTGGCATCCTGTTGCGCACGGAAGTGAGGACCATCGTTTCGAAGGATGAAGAGGTGGACGACGAGCTGCGGTATTTGGTGAGCCTGCTGTCCATGGCGGCATGAAGCGTGATGGAAAAGCGTATTCATCTCTCCCATGAACCCTGCCGCCAACGAGCCGAACTGCTGTCCAGTATGCTCTGGCAGGCTGGAGCGTGATGGTGTGTGCCTGGTGTGTCTGCTGCAGGAGGGGCTGGAGGCGGACCATGTGACCGGGCTGCAGAGTCCGGAGGCAGCGCCACCTACGCGGCAGCTGACGCTGCCGTGTGAGTTTGCGGGCTACCGGCTGGTGCGTGAAATCGCCAGCGGTGGGATGGGGATCGTGTATGAGGCGGAGGATGTGAAGCTGAAGCGGGTGGTGGCCATGAAGGTGGTGCGCAACGCGCAGTTCGCGACACGCGAGGAGGCGGCGCGGTTTCGCGCAGAGACGCAGGCCATCGCGCAGCTGGACCACCCGGACATCGTGCCGATCTACGAAAGCGGGGAGGAGGACGGCATGCCCTACTTCACCATGCGACTGGCGGAGGGAGGATCGCTGGCAGACCGTTTGAAGAGGCTCGGGATCATGCCTGATCGTGAGGCGGCCACGTTCATGAGCCGGATAGCGCGGGCGGTGCAGTATGCGCATGAGCGCGGGGTGCTGCACCGGGATCTGAAGCCGGCGAACATCCTGCTGGATGCGAGCGGGAAGCCGATGCTCTCGGACTTTGGGCTGGCGAAGCTGCTGGATGCGGAGTTTCAGCTGACGCGGAGCCATGCGTATGTGGGCACACCGCACTACATGAGTCCGGAACAGGCGGCGGGGAAGGCGAAGGAAGTGACGATGGCGAGCGATGTGTGGGCTTTGGGGGTGATGCTGTTTCAGATGCTGAC
>JAPLUN010000154.1 GCA_026397715.1 Verrucomicrobiota bacterium | reverse complement strand
CCTCCCAGCGCTGAAGTCTCAACTCCAAAGGGACGAGATCGAACCCGACGTGAAGGCGCAAATTGAAGATATGGTCGCCCAGGCAGAGAAGTTTTGTGCCGCCGGCAAAGACAAAGAAGCTGGTGATGTCATCTCTGACGCCACAACGATGTTGACCGCTCAGTAACAGGCGTCCGGTCTGACCGCAGCGAGACTCTGCGGCCCGGATTTGAGACGATATTGATGTGATCAAGCGTCGAGCCGAGTGGCCCAAATACTTTCTTTCCACAACCAGTCAAGCGGGTGATTGAGTACCGGGAAGCGACTTGAACGATCTTGCCCACTCGGTTCAGAGACCCGATGAGACAATCTCACTGGCCCCGAGTATTCCACTTGGAAGTAGGATTACAGATCCATGCTGTTTTATGGCCACGTGCCTCATTGCGCGTCAGGTTGGGTCCCAAAATCCGGGCCGCTGATCCGCGTACACTTTCCTTGCAGTACCACTATGCCTTTCGAGGTCATAATAAAGTTCGTGATTGCTCCGGTGTAGCGATTTATTTCCACACGTTGCTCGGCTGGCGCGCCATCGACTTCATATTGAGCGCGGCCCTCAATCAATTTTCCCCCTGTGGAGGCTATGAAGGGATGGCTGAAGCCTTCCTTCATCATAGTGCCAATCAAGTCGCCGATGGGGTCATACCGAAACTCGACACTCCCAAACGCATTCACGGTGTTGTGCGTTTGCATATCCGTGCTGCGTTGCCACTCACACTTCATGATGAGGAGTCCCGTGGAAGCCAGTGCCGGTACAGGTGTCGGAAACACCAGCACCGCGAGAGCGAGTGCAAATAACATTTTTCTCATTTTGTAGACCACTAGAAGACGAAGCCCCCTCTTTCAGCGCCGGGTCGAACCAGGTTCAACGCAAGTGAACGTTCCGCGGCGGTAGTTCACAACGGGCCTTGCTCCGCTTGGATACTGGGGACCGTTGCACGCCTTTATGGCCCGTTTCAGAAGCGCTTGATCAGCTGCTGTCCTCTCTGCCGCATTTCCCGATCCGGGCAGACACTGCAGCAGCAGAAAACTGAGAAACAGAGTCGCGCCTCTATTCATCTGATCAACGCCTTATCTGGGGTGCGCATGGGCCTTAATGTCCCTTCAGCACAAGTGTCTGGATGGGGATGAACAGCGCCTGCACGCGCAGGATCATGGCGTGTACCAATGCAATGGCATCTATGGCGTGCAGTCCAAAGCGTTGGAAGGTGCCAAGATCAGGATTTCTCAAGTCTTCATGAAAGCTCGTATACGCGTTGACGATGCAATTGCTGCCAGGCGTCATGCCTTCGAGGCCATCCTCAAAGATTGGTTCAAGCGTGACGAGCAGGGTGCCTGGCTGTGCGATCTGCGCCACGTCAACGAGTTGCTCGCCGGCACGTAGCTGGCCCGATGCGATGTAATCCTGCACGCCTATCACCACGAGCGGAATGATCTGCAGCGGCTTTGCGACACAGGTTGCTTCGGCCGCCATCCCGGGTGTGATAACGCTGGCTTCAATCTGGTTGAAACCAGCCTGGATGCGCCGCGGCCCCTGGCCTGAGGGGATCAGGATGCCAGCAGGACGCAGTACGGGATTCACGATGTCACCCACCTGCAACACAAATTGCTCCAGCTGCCCGTCGACACCGGCATAGATGGTCTTTTTTGCCAGTTCGACTTCGGCCTGCTTCAACGTGGCCTCGGCGCTGGCCTTCTCTGCGGGCAGCAATGTGCCTACCCTGATCTCGGCCGCACGCTGGGTCGCCCTGGCGGATGCCAGCGTGCCTTCTGCACCGGTCAGCGCAGTTTGAAGCCGCTCGAGTTCACGCGTCGACACAGTTCCGGATTTGCGGTCGAACAGTGCTGCGGCGCTTGGCCAGTTCCAATGCAGCTTGCTGCTCGGTGCTGTCGAGCTTGAAGAGCAGCTGGCCCTTCTTCACCTGCTCGCGCGTCTTCACGAAGATTTCGCTGACGCGGCCAACCGACTCGGTCAGCACGGGTATTGTGCGGAACACAGAGGTCGCGCTCGAAGTTGCCGGATGAAAAAAGAACACCGTCGTAATTAGCAGCGTCGTGAGAATCAAACAGCCGGTGATACCCCAGCGCAGTTCGTACCATATGGAGAAGAAGGTGATCTTTCTGCCCTGGACGAAATGCCGGATGAGGAAGTCAGGAAGAATGGTGAGCAGCGAGCAGAGCGTGATTTCGAGCATGATCAGGCATGCTCCGTAGGACGTTCCGGTGTGGTGGAGTCGTCATGGGCCGCAGCATCCATGCTATCGCCCTGTTCCGGCTCGGAGGGGATGCCGGCGATCTTTTCCACGGCCCGTGCGATGCGGCGCTGCGGTCCAATGAAGTCCTTCAGGTAGATGTTCTTGTGAAGTTGGGATTTGATTCTTTTTTTGTTAT
>JAPLUN010000320.1 GCA_026397715.1 Verrucomicrobiota bacterium | reverse complement strand
CACGGACTACAACGCGATCGCCACGCCGCTGAGCCTGGTGATTCCTGCGGGCTCCTCCAGCGCCACTGTGACCGTGACGCCGATCCAGGACGCCACCCTCGAAGGACCTGAGACGGTGATCGAGACCATCAACACCGATCCAAACTACACGGTCGGAACTCCCGCTGCGGCGACGGTGACCATCGCCGATGATGACCGCAGCACGGTGAGCCTCGTGGCGAACGATGCCATCGCCACCGAGACTCCGGGAAACACGGGGCAGTTCACCCTCACGCGCACCGCGCCGAGCACGGCCTCGCTCACCGTGAATTTCACCATCGCCGGCACCGCCACCAATACGACGGACTACGCCACCATCTCCAGCAGCATCACCTTTGCCGCCAATGAAACGAGCAAGACCATCTCCGTGACGCCGGTGGATGACGCCACCACCGAAGGCGATGAAATCGTGATCCTCTCGATCAACACCAGCACGAACTATGACATTGGTTCCGGCGCCTTTGGCGCGGTGACGATCCAAGACAACGACTACCCGCCGGTGGTTTACATCACCAGTCCCGGTGGCAATGCGCCGCTGGTGGCCAGCGGGCAAGGCGTGATCGTGGGTGCCAGCGTGACGGATGACGGCCTGCCGCAGCCGCTGACGATGCTCTGGACGCAGGCCAGCGGTCCGGGCACGGCCACGTTTGGCACGCCGACGCTGAGCAGCACACCGGTGACGTTCAGCGCGGACGGCGTGTATGTGCTGAAGATCTCGGCGACGGACAGTCAGTTCACGGTGAGCGACCAAGTCACGGTGATCATAGGCAGCGCCGTCAATGCGGCGGATTTCATCGCGCAGGACATGAGCCCCACCACGCAGCAGCGCGGTGCCAGCTGGAAGATCGGCAGCAGCTACATCCTCACCGGCATGGGCCCCGGCTATGCCAGCACGAACACCGATGGCGCGCACCTCATGGCACGGCAGGTCAATGGGGACGGCAGTGTGGTGGCACGTCTGACGACGCTTACCGGCCCTGCCACCACGCCCCTCGCGGGTGTGGCGATCCGCGACAGCTTTGCGCGCTCGTCCAACCGCGCGGTGCTGGGCTACACCGGCGGCAGCTTGCAATTCCGCACGCGCACGACGGTGAGCTCAAACGACACCGTGGTCACACAAACCGGCGTCACCCTGCCGGTGTGGGTCAAGCTGGACCGCACGGGCAGCGCCATCACCGCCTCCTACGCGCCGGATGTGGCCGGCGCGCCGGGGACGTACACGGCCATCGGCACGGCCACCATTATCACCATGGCGGATGCGAACACGCAGATGGGCCTCACCGCCACGGGGAACAGCAGCACCGCCGGGCAGGTGTGCACCGCCACCTTTGACAATGTCACGCTCACCCCCGCCTTCACCGCCGGCAGCCCCGCCGTGGTGGCGGAGGACTTCGGCACCACCACGCCCACGGCCAGCACCTTCAGCGTGAATGCCGGCACTTACAGCATCGGCGGCAGCGGCAGCATTGATGGCCAGGGCGCCTTCTACGGCTGGCAGTATTATGGGGATGTGATGGTCACCGCCAAGCTCCTGACCGCTTCCTCCTCGGCGCTCAGCGCCATCTCGGGCATCGAGCTGCGCGAGAGCATGGAAAGCACTGCGGGGTACATCCACATCGGGCGCAAGCCCTCCGTGGCCTTTGGCGGCTTCCAATGGCGCACCCTTGCCAACGGCAGCGGGAGCAGCGTGCCCGCCTTTAACACCGTCCCGCGCTGGCTCCGTCTGGTGCGGCAGGGGAACCGCGTCACCGGCTATCATGCCGCCGATGTCTCCGGCAGCCCCGGTGCCTGGACGCAGCTCGGCCAGCCGCAGACGATCATCATGCCCGCCGCCGTGCTGGTGGGCTTTGGCGTGGACAACAGCGGCGGCACCGCCGGCGTGCTGAACGCCTGCACCTTCTCCAATCTCAGCATCGTGCCGCTGAACAGGGCGCCCACCGTTGCCTTTGCCAGCATGGCCACCTGGCCGCTCTCCCCCGTGGCCATCCGCGGCACCGTGACGGATGACAACTTCCCCGCCCCCGTGGCCCTCAGCAGCCTGTGGAGCAAAGTCAGCGGCCCTGGCACCGTCACCTTTGGCAGCGCCACCACGCCAGACACCACCGCCACGCTCGCGCAGCCTGGAGCCTACGTGCTGCGCCTAACCGCCAACGACAGCAGCGCGCAGACATTCAAGGATCTCTCCTTCACCGGCTACACCAAGCCCTTCGAAGTCTGGCAGGCGCAAAACTGGATCGCCGGCGGCGGCTTCAGCGACCCCAATGCCGCGCAGTCCCTGGACCCCGACTTCGATGGTCAGGCGAACCTGTTGGAATACGCCTTCGGCACCGGCCCGCTCACCGCTGGCAGCTCACCCCTCGTTTTCGACACAGCCACCGTCAGCACAGACAAATACCTGCGCATCTCCGTGCCCAAGAGCGCCGCCGCCACGGATGTGACCTTCACTGTGGAAGCCACCAGCGACCTCAGCAATTCCGCCAGTTGGAGCAGCGCCGGCCTCGTCACCGAGCAGGACACCAGCACCCGCCTCATCGTGCGCGATTCCCAGCCCATGAGCAGCGGCGGCCCGCGATTCATGCGCGTGAAGGTGGTGCGGCAGTAGGGCAGAGGGGGGAAGTTGGCAATGGTTTACCGCAGAGCCAGAGGTGCGGTCGCGCACTCAGGAGCACGAAGCAGTCCGCCACACCCAGCGCCCTCTCCCAACCCCAGCCGCTAATCCTGGCCGCAGGCACCGAGGCCGATGTGGGGCATGCCCCCGCTCTGCTGTCCTAGCAGGTCCGCCAAATGGAATTGAACAGCACTCTAAAAAGGCAGCCTCCAACCTGCGCCAATACAGCAACACGCAAAATCGCCCCAAACTTTAACACCCCGCATAACAATCCCCAATCAAAACCCCATTTTTCCCAGTGAATCCCATTTTTTGAATCGTCCTGGCAGACCAGTGTCCTTTTGAGACTTGCACAATCTTGGCCCCAAAGTCTTTCATCACAGCGTTGAAGCCTGCAAGGTGCCGGTGATCGGGAACCCAAATGCCGAGGGACACAGGCATTTGAGACAGTCCGAAGGACTGCCCCGCAGGGGTGAGTCTGCGGGGAGCAGACGAATCAACCGCTCAGAGGAAGGCAAGTCAATGCATTCAGGTTTTTTGCTAGGCAATGGGCAGTTTTTGCTCTACTCCGTCCAAAGTGTCGTCACGGCCATGAACGATTCGGGGCCGCAAGTGTCAAAACGTTGACTGCGAAGAACTCATGGCACTGCTTCCAAAAATAGGAGGGTTCAAAAACCGAGCTGCGAAGCCCGACGAAGGAGGAGCTTGTCCTGATTTCATGGTTCCAAATAGGCTCGTACGTCCCGCGCGCTTGGTTGGCTCGTGGGCTCATTTCACGATTGCAGCTTTCCAAGGTCCCGGTAGCATCTAGCTTCTGTATCAGTCATGTGTGATAATGCCCCCTTGACGCCCACCCGGGTGGTAATTCCGCCCAAAAATCATCCGTGCGAAACATTCACCAATCCGCATGCATTATTAGAACTCAAAACCACATTTCGCCATTGGTGACAAACCATCTGCAAAACCGCCGCACACCGACATGCACCGGCTCGGTCTTGCTGGCTGTGTTGTGCCTGGTGGCCATGCTCTCGTTTTTGGTCATCATGACAGTGTCCGTTTCACACCAGCATGGCGAAATGCAGCAGGCCCGGTACGGCATGATACGCGCCCGCCAGCTTGCGGAAATGGGCATTGCTGTGGCGGCGCATCCCATGATCAAGGCGGGCGATCCACTGCTGCGGCGGAGTGTTTCCGGCGTGGAGCGCTTTGAAGTCATTCTTGGCACGGAGGAAAGCCGTTTGAATCTCAATGCATTGCTAACCGACCAGCATCTTCCCGTGCTGGAGCGCATGTTGCAATCTTGGGGCATGTCGGCAGCAGATGCTCAGGGCATCGTGGCTACTCTGATGGACTGGACGGACGCCGATGACTTAAAGCGTCGGCCCGACAGTGCGGAAAAGCTGGATTACGATCATCTTGGATATTCAGACCGGCCGTTTAATCGGAAATTCAGCAGCCTTAATGAAGTGGATCTGGTGGCACGTGCAGACGAAATCCAGGCGGCAAGACCAGACTGGCGCACCTTTTTCACGCTCCGGGGCACCGGCCAGCTGGATGTGAACATGGCCTCTGCCGAAGTGCTGGCTGCGGCGACAGGAGC
>JAPLUN010000023.1 GCA_026397715.1 Verrucomicrobiota bacterium | reverse complement strand
TCCGAGCTCAAAGGCAACCACGGTGACAAAGGCCGTGAGCAGCCCCACGGCAATCCTCACCACGATCATGACCAGCAGGCTTATCACGCGCATCCAAGCACCAAGTTCAAACTGAACAAAGGGAACGGTCATGCAGGCCAGGGCTACTACTACGGGCCGCCAAACATGCCGTATTATTATGCGCGTCCCGGCGTCAGCTACTATCCCAATCAGCGCGCTATCCCTCCGCAGTTCCGCAATCAGGATGCCTACCGCATGAACTCCGATGACTATCGGGCGCAGCAGGCGCTCGCGCGCCTTGGCTACTATCAAGGGCCTGTGGATGGCCAGTTCGGTCCGCAATCCTACCGTGCACTCAACAGCTACCAGCGGGCCCAAGGAATGCCCGTTTCTAACGCCCTCACCGCCGTTCTGCTCCGCGCTCTCGGTCTGCAATAACAGACCACGCTAAAGAGCACAGTACATATGCATTCACGCAGGCGGCCTGACGCAAGTCAGGCCGCTTTGTTTTGCCTCGACACCTTGCAGTAGGGTTACACCCCATGGCCTCAACAATCACAGCGCCATAGAGTCAGTCCTATGACAACACTCGAAATCAAAGGCGACTGGAACATCATCAAAGGCAACCTCAAACAGAAATGGGCGACGCTCACCGATGACGACCTTCAGCTCATTGAAGGCAAGCAGGACGAACTGCTGGGCCGCATTCAAAAGCGCACCGGCCAGAGCCGTGAGGCAGTGGAAGCAGCCATCAAAGAATACCGCACAGCTCTTTCTGCTTAATTTCCCCCATCAGCCTGAACCAGTGGCGTTGCTGTCAGACCTGACCGGTCGGCAGCAACGCTTTTTTATGCCTGAAATTGCTGACGATGCTCGGTGACGGTGACCTGCATGTTCTGCATCGTGAAATTGCCAAACATCGTGGCCAGAGCCACGTCGGCGGCATCGCGACCATAGGCGACGACGATGCGGTTGCCACGCGTCATGCTTTCTGTCGCATCAAAGGTGAACCAGCGACCACCGATGTAGGCCTCAAACCAGGCATGCAGATCCATCGGATAAAGCTGATGCAGGAAACCCACCACCATGCGCGCCGGCACATTGATGGCACGGCACAAAGCGATTCCAAGATGAGCGAAGTCACGACAGACACCGCGACGTGTATTCAAAGTTTCCAGCGCCGTGGTGAAGCTGTTGCTCGCACCCGATTCATAGCGAATGTTCTGATGCACCCAGGAGCGGATCGTCGCCACGCACTGGTAATTCGAGGGCAGATTGCCGATGATGGACGTGGCCAGCACTGAAAGCTCGTCAGACTGGCAGTAGCGGCTGGGCAGCAGGTAGTGCAGGATGTCAGGCGGAAGGTTTTGCACCAGCATCAGCGGCGCATAAATATCCTCATCCACCCGGTCCTCCACCTGGACGCGATACTGCACGGAAACATGAAAATTCCCCGGAGGCATGACGGTTCTCTGGCAGAGATTGCCATACACATCCGTGAACTCGACCACCGGCACCTGCGGGCTGATTTGAAACTCCTCGCGCATGATCCACTGCGCCCAGCCGCTGCGCGGACGCAGCATGAAAATGGCAGGCACCTCTGCCATGAGCTGGTAGTCTAGCTTGCACGTGGCGTCGAGAATCATGCTGCCACTTCGTTCCAGATCACCAATGAGCAACCGGAATCAGGTTGCGGGTAGGGTTATACCCCATCGCGCCCATTCAGCATATGCCTTAACATGCATTCTATGAAACCTTTCGTCACCCCTGCGTTTGCCCTCTGCATGGCGCTGTTTGCTTATGCACCGCTGCACGCGTCCGAAATGGACTCCCAGATTGAAGTCGCCGCCAAAAATTCCTACGTCTTCAAGAACTTCCTCAAGGATGACGCGATCAAGACTGAGTCCAAAGAGGGTGTGGTGACCTTGACCGGCGTCGTCCATGACGATTCGCACAAGCAGCTCGCCCAGGACACTGTGACAGGTCTGCCGGGCGTCAAGAGCGTGGCCAACCAGATTGAAGTCAAAGAAAGCCCGCCTGCCAGTTCCGACACCTGGCTCTACCTGAAGGTGAAAAGCGCGCTCGCCTTTCATCGCAGCGTCAGCTCCTACAACACCCAGGTGGAGTTGAAGGAGGGCGTGGTGACACTCACCGGAGACGCCACCAGCCAGGCCCAAAAAGACCTGACCACCGAATACGCCCAGGATGTCGAAGGCGTCAAAGAAGTGAAGAATCAGATGACCGTCACGAGCAAGCCGCAGACACCGACTCTTGAGGAGATCATTGATGACGCCTCCATCAACGCCCAGGTGCGCATGGCTCTTCTCACACTCCGCTCCACGAGCGCCTTCAGAACGCTCGTCGCCACCACCGACGGCGTGGTCATGGTGGGCGGATTCGCCAAAAACACCGCTGAAATAGATCTCGTCACCAAGCTCGTCACCGACATCCACGGCGTGAAAAGCGTCGTCAACAACATGGTCGTCGAGGCAGGCACCGCAAAAAACTAACCTCTCCCTGAAGCTGCGGCAGGTCGGCACCAAAACGCTCTGCCCGGCAGATTCTCCATCAACAAGAAAGATACCATCTCATGCTTACTACCATCGCCATCATCCTCATCGTCCTCTGGCTGCTCGGTCTCGTGACCAGCACCACCATCGGCGGCTTCATTCACATCCTGCTCGTGATCGCCGTCATCTTCATCCTCCTGCGCCTCATCCAGGGCCGCCGCGTTCTCTAAGTCACAGTTCATTTTATGAAAACACCCGCCATCTTCGGCATCCTGCTCATTATTCTCGGCGTTGCCGCCTTCGCCTACCAAAGCTTCACCTACACCACCACGGAGAAGGCCATCGACCTCGGCCCCATTCAGGTGACGGCGGAAAAGCAGCATACCATTCCTCTGCCACCCATCGTCGGAGCCGTTGCGCTCATTGGCGGCGTCGTGCTGCTGATGCAAGGCCGCAAAAGCTGAACACCCAACGACCATGACCATCACCAAAAACTACGGCATGCTCGCGCTTGCCATCTACCTCCTCCTTGTCGGACTCAGCGGCGTCTTCGGCATCAACCTCGGACAGCTCAACGTTCTGGTGCCCATCTTGGCGCTCGTCGCGGGTGTCCTGATCCTCATCGGCAAATGATGCGCAGCCTGATTTATAGAAAGCCGGGTTGCTTATCAGCGGCCCAGGCTGTCTGCTGCGGAATGATGCAGCCAATGAGAGGTTTATCCTGAGCACTTCCATTTCGCCGCAGCGCATCGCCTTTCTTGGCGATTATCTACCACGGCTCTGCGGCATTGCGACCTTCACCCATGACCTGAGTGAAGCCGTCGCGTCTGCTTCGCCCTCCACAGATTGCTTCGTAGGCGCGGTCAATGACCGTGTGGAAGGCTACGACTACCCGCAGCGCGTACGCTTTGAGCTGCTGGAGAAGGATCTCGATTCCTACCGGCGTGCGGCGGACTTTTTGAATTTCAGCAACGCCGACGTTCTGTGCGTGCAGCATGAGTTCGGCATCTACGGCGGCCAGGCGGGCAGTCATCTGCTCGCGCTGCTCAAAGAAGTACGCATGCCCGTGGTGACCACGCTGCACACCGTGCTGCGCGAGCCAAACGCCGCACAGCGTAAAGTGATGGATGAACTGGTTCGTCACAGCGATCGCGTGGTGGTCATGGCGCACAAAGGCGCGGAAATTCTGCGTGAGACGTATCGCGTGCCGGATTCAAAGATCGACATCATTGCGCACGGCATCCCGGACATGCCGTTGATGGACTCAAGCTGCTACAAAGAGCAGTTCGGCGTCGAAGGCCGCAAGGTGCTGCTCACCTTTGGTCTGCTCGGGCCGGGCAAAGGCATCGAGCATGTGATCGAAGCACTGCCGGAGATCGTGCGGCAGCATCCAAACGTTGTTTACCTCATTCTTGGAGCCACTCATCCGCAGCTTATCGCGCATGAGGGCGAACGCTACCGCCTGAGCCTCGAACGCCTCGCCGAAGAGCGCGGCGTGAAGGAGCATGTCATCTTTTACAATCGCTTCGTCTCACTGGATGACCTCAAGGAATTCATCGGCGCCACGGACATCTATCTCACGCCATATCTGAATGAAGCGCAGGTGACCTCCGGCACGCTGGCCTATGTGTTTGGCGCCGGGAAAGCCGTCGTCTCCACGCCCTACTGGCACGCACAGGAACTCCTGGCGGATGACCGCGGCGTTCTTGTGCCGTTTCGCAATCCGGCGGCCATCACCGCGGGCGTCTGCGGTCTCTTGGATGATCCCGCGCGCATGGAAAAAATCCGCCATGAGGCCCATGCCATGGGCCGCGCGATGATCTGGCCTGCGGTGGCGCAGCGTTATCTGGAATCCTTTCAGCATGCGCGGGCAGACCGCAAAACGGCACCGCGCACGGCCTTCGCCGGCTGGACCTTGGGCAACAGGCCCTACGAGCTGCCACCTCTGCGTCTGGACCACGTCGTGCGCATGAGCGACGGCACCGGCATCTTTCAGCATGCCATTTTCAACGTGCCAAACTTCCATGAAGGCTACTGCACGGATGACAACGCGCGCGCCTTCATCCTCTGCAGCATGCTGGATGAACTAGGTGGCCAGCCGCCCGCCGAGAACCTCGGCAGGCTCGCCACCAGCTACCTCGCCTTTCTAGCGGCGGCACTGGACTATGAGAGCGGGCGTTTTCGCAATTTCATGAGCCATGGCCGCCAGTGGCTCGAAGCCGCCGGCAGCGAAGACAGCCACGCGCGTGCGCTGTGGGCCGCAGGCAATGGAGCGGGGCGCTCACGCAATGAGGGCCACAGCCGTCTCTCCGCTCAATTGTTTGAGCGCGGTCTCACTGCGGTGATGGATTTCACCTCACCTCGGGCCTGGAGTTTCACCCTGCTGGGCATTCACGAATACCTGCGCCGCTTCCCCAGCAATGCGGCGATCAACGCCATGCGTGTAACGCTCACAGGTCGCCTCGTGGCACTCTGGAACGCCTGCGCCACGGAGCACTGGCCCTGGTTTGAAGACAGTGTGACCTATGAAAATGCACGCTTCTGCCAGGCGCTGATCCTCAGCGGCCAGTGGATGCCCGACCCCGTCGCATTCGAAATCGGCCTCAAGTCTCTGCGCTGGCTCGTGTCCATCCAAAAGACGCAGTCAGGCTGTTTCCGCCCCATCGGCAGCAACGGCTTCTACCATCGCGATGGTGCCCGTGCCGACTTCGACCAGCAGCCTCTCGAAGCCCAGGCGATGGTCGCCGCGTGCAATGAAGCCTCCCGCGCCACCCAGGATGCCTCCTGGTCACGTGAGGCCAAACGCGCCTTCGAATGGTTCCTCGGTCGCAATGACCTCGGCCTCCCTCTCTACGATTCCACCACCGGTGGCTGTGGCGATGGACTGCACCACGACCGCGTGAATGAAAACCAGGGCGCCGAGTCCACCCTCGCCTTCCACCTTGCTCTCGCGGAAATGAACTGCGCGGAACATTTGATCACATCGCCACCCGCCTCATGAGTTCAGTCACCATTCGCCGCCATGACATCACCTTGCAGCCTGAATGCGGTCGCGTCATCATTCGCCCCTTCATCCCCGGAAAGCCGCAGATCAGGGCCAACATCCTGACGCGTGCGCTTGCACTGAACGAAGCGGAGGCCGACCTGCAGTTGCAGGCGATCCTCGCCGAGTTTGCTTCACGTCACTTCGACATCGAGTCACTTCTGCTCACGCATTATGAAAAGGTGCGTCCGCAGATCGCTGCGCAGCCCACGCTCTCACGCGTCCGCCAGCTTCTTATCGGTGCCTTGTTCTCCGGCGAATACGCGCTGGAGTCCGCTGCATTGTTCAATCCCTCCATGGTGCCTCATCCTGATCAGAGCGGAGTGATCGAGGGCGGACTGCGCTTCATCATGAGCCTGCGGGCCACGGGTGAGGGCCACATCTCTTCCATCGAATTCCGCGCCGGCATCATCGCTCCCGACGGTGCCCTCAGTGTGGAACCAGTCTCAAATTTTGTCGCACTGCCGGAAGTGGTGCCCAATCCCACGTATAAAAAATCCCGCTTCATCACAAAACTCCAGGAAATGGGTTTCGTGGACGGCTATGCCTCGGCCGTGATGGACCCGCTGGCTGAAGCCTTCACCCTTCATGAACTCGATGAAAGCGTGCAGCGTGTGCGTCGTGAATCCAAATCCGTCAGCCGCGATCTCCGCCGCGCCCTGGAGTGCTTCCGCTGGCTCGCCGACTCGAACTACGAGCTGAACTTCTCCTCCAAGCTCGCCCTGAGCGAACGCATCATCTTTCCTGTCTCTCCCAATGAGACCAACGGCATAGAGGATGCCCGCTTTGTCCGTTTCATCGAAGACGACGGCTCGGTGATGTACTACGCCACCTACACCGCCTACAATGGCCGGGCCATCCTGCCGCAGCTCATCGAGACCCAGGACTTCCTGCACTTCCGTGTCCTCACGCTCAACGGCACCGCAGTGCAGAACAAAGGCATGGCTCTCTTCCCCCGGCGCATCGGCGGTCGGTATGCCATGCTCTCGCGTCAGGATGACGAAAACCTCTTCATCATGTTCTCCGACAGCCCTCACCACTGGAGCGATCCTCAGATCATCCTGCGCCCCGCGGAGATGTGGGAATCCGTGAAAATCGGCAACTGCGGATCACCCATCGAAACGCCAGCCGGCTGGATTGTTATCACCCACGGTGTCGGCCCCATGCGCAAATACTGCATCGGCGCAGTGTTGCTCGACTTGCTGGATCCGACACAAGTCATCGGCCGTTTGTCCGCACCGCTCCTCTCCCCCGAAGGCCATGAACGCGAAGGTTACGTCCCCAATGTCGTCTACAGTTGCGGCTCCATGCTCCACGGTCGCGAGTTGATCCTGCCCTACGCCATGAGCGACAAAGCCTCCGCCATCGCCACCATGCAGGTGGACGAACTTCTCGCCGCCCTCCTAGCCAGCGCCAGCTGAGACCGAGGCACGTCAGCGCACCTTGTTGCATGCGGTTGCATGCCCTTGCTGCTTGCTTTGCCCAGCCTTCGCCATGCCCAGAGCGGCACCGACGCTCTGCTTGGCAGCCAGCGTTCGATCGGTGGCGTCGATGTCGTTGTCCGCGTCTATGTCCAGCTCCTCACGGTCATCACTCTCGATGCGGCCATCGTGATCCAGATCGCGTGAGGGATCGTCCGCCAGATCAATGTCCCCATCTCCGTCGAGATCGCGTCTGCCATCGGTCTTTTTGGGGGCGGGCATTGTTTACTTGATGCCGTGACCTTGTTTGCCAGCCGCCTGTTTCGGGCCGAGGTCCACACCCTGCGCGGCCAGTGTGTCACGGACGCTTGTGACACCCGAGCCCGCTTTTTTGCCCAGTTCCTTGCCTTTGGCAGCGCCTTCCTCGCCAGCGATGGCGCCACCAATGGCACTGCCAATGTTTCCGCCGATGCCGCGCGCGTGATCGATGGCCACATTGGCCGCCTGTCCGGCCGCATTGCCAGCGATCTTGCCCAGCATCTGGCCCACGGACTTGCCTTTTTCACCGAGAACCGCTGAACCGATCATGCCGCCGACTTTTTTGCCAAGACTGCCGCCCAAGTCGAGACCGCCCGCCTCCTGCTTGGCACCCTGCTCGCGGTGACCGCCGATGATGGGACCGCCTGCTTGAGCTGCCTCGTCGGCGCTGGGGCCAAGGCGTCCCGGCCCCACCTGCGTGCCTCCGGCTCCGTCTTTCTTACCCTGTCCAAAAAGGTTTTTGATGCCCTGGCCGACAGCTTCTCCGATCATCTGCCCTTCCTTGGAGCCACCCGCGCCAGAAAGGATGCCCTGCATGCCGGCTTGCAGTTTCTCGATGGCAGTCAGGGGCTTTTTACCGACAACCTCCGTCGTGCTCCCGAGGTAGGTAACTTGGGTGCCCGGGCCTTGGACAGCAGGAGCGGGAGCGCCTTGCGCTTGCTCTGCGGGTGCCTGCGGCTGCTGTTGATCTGCAGCCTGGGCTTTTTGGGAAGGCTGGGCGGGCACCCATGCCTGCTGGGCAGGCTGCTTCGGTTCCTGTTGTGGTGCGGGTGCCGGAGTCGGGCGTTGCGCGCCAATCACAGGTCCGCCTTTTTTGTCGGTGTCTTCAGGCATGGGCTAGGGAGAAAAGGTTAAGCTGATTAGCCGGGCCGGGATCAGGTGTGCCGAGAATTGCGCAGAATAATGGGAAAGCGCCAAAAATCACATCTTCATGCCTTTGCCCATGCCGAGTCCCTGACCCATGCCACCGCCGATCTTGTAGCCCTCCTCCTCCAGGCTCATGCGCACGGTTTTGACGCCGTCGTCCACACCTTTGCCCACGCTGCCGCCGATCTGGCCGCCTATCTGGGAGCCGATTTGATTGCCCACCTGGCCGCCCACTTGTCCACCAATCTGCTGGCCAATGCTGGCTCCCACGGCATTTCCCACCACGGGTACGACGCTGCCCACAGCACCGCCGATGGCACCCCCGGCAGATTTGCCCACAGCCTGTCCTCCTGCCTTGCCCACGGCACCTCCAATGCTGGAGCCGACTCCTTGACCCAGTCCTTCGGCCATGCCGGGCTCCTCACCCTCGCCGCCGATGCCGCCGCCCAAGCCGCCCATGACACTGGCGACACCACCACCGCCGCCACCACCTCCAGCTAGGCTCGTCACACTGCTGAGCATGCCGCCGGCACCACCGCCGCCGCCAAGACCACCTGCAAGACTGGCGATACCACCACCCGCACCACCGCCACCGCCAGCTAAACTGGTGACACTGCCAAGCAGATCCCCACCTCCGCCGCCGCCGCCAAGACCACCCGCAAGACTGGCCAGGCCACCGCCTGCACCGCCGCCGCCCATGCCGCCCACGCTGCTGAGGATATTGCCCGG
>JAPLUN010000437.1 GCA_026397715.1 Verrucomicrobiota bacterium | reverse complement strand
GTGCCCGGATGCCACGATGTCGCCCACCTCCCACTCCCTGGCCCTTTCACCGCCGCCTCAATTCAAAAATGCTTGGCTCCATTCACCCCTCAATAGCAGACCGCGTGCCGAACAGTACTGGCAGGAGTGCCCATCGTACTTTCAGGGCTGCTGAACGAGTTGAACGAGGCATGGGTTGGCATGGGGATCCAGCCATGCGAGAACCTTGCGCAAATTCATCTCGGACATGGCCGTGCATCCCGCCGTGGGCACATTCTCCCCCTTCCAGATGTGCATGAAGATGCAGGAGCCGAGTCCTGGTGTGTTGCGTGTATTGTGCGCGATGACGGCACCGAGCTTGTAGCAGCCGATGGTGGGCACCATGGTTTCGGGGCTGATCCAGTCGGTGGCCACTTCGCGATCATCCACGATCTTGTTGTAGAATTGGGAGCGCACGTCATCGATGCCCCAGTGGTGCGCGGTGCAGTGAATGTAGGGCAGTTTGATCCAGCTAGGCTTCGGTTCTTCACCAAAGGCTTGGGTGATGCGAAAGACGCCTGCAGGAGCACAGCCGTCTCCTTCTTTTTTGATGCGCCAGCCTGACGGAGCCGCGAGCGCAAACTCACCATGCCCCCACGCCATGCCATTGCGGCCGATGCGGGAGGGAATGGCAGTTCCGGCAGCCTGCCAGTCATTCGTCGGAGTGCGTTCGAGCATCCTCAGCTCCGCCGCCGTCGTCTGCTGATCTGCGGCGGTCACATAGATCACCTGCCGGCAGTTTGCTGGCAGCACTGCGGTGATTTCGGAAGGCAGTTTCACTGGATTGGGCATGCGCGCACAGGAGGCGAGCATGAGGAGCATGACAAGAAAACGATGCATGCGAGAAGCGGGTGAGAATGAAAACGCCGCAGAGTTTCCTCTGCGGCGCTGAAGAGTTTAGCTGACGACCGGGCTGTTACCAGCCGTGGGCGTCGCGGACTTTGATCATCGCTGCGAGGATCTTGTTCCAGGTGTCCGGCGTTTCGAGCACGGCGTTCGGGAACATGCAACCATCCCAGCAGATGTGCTGGATGCCACGTGCTGCAGCGTCCTTGAGCCAGTAGCCGGAGGCCTTGGTGATGTCGAGCTTACCGTTAGGATCGTCAGCGCGGCAGTGCTTGCCGGTCTTGTCGTGCGAGCCGGCTCCATGGACGGTGCCGTCGTTTTGAGCGACGTGGAAGTCGATGGTCCAAGGGCGCAGTGCGTCGGTCATCTTCTCGTAGGCGGCCCAGAACTCGGCGTCGCTGTAGCCTTCCTTGAGGAGGGCATGCTCAGGAGCATTGTAGCCAAGGGTGTAGAGGTAGGTGTGGGCGAGGTCAGCCTGGAAGCCGAGGGCGTTTGGCATGCCGACGCCTTCGAGGACGTCGAGCATGTCTTTCCAAGAGTGCATGCCGGCCCAGCAGATTTCGCCCTCAGCGGCGAGACGCTCACCGCTGTCTGCAGCGATCTGGGCAGCCTTTTTGAAGGTGTCCACGATGCGGGCGGTGCTGGCCTTGGGATTCTCACGCCATTTGGCGATGCCGAACTCGGCGGAGTCGATGCGGATGACGCCGTATTTGCGGACACCGTGTGCATTGAAGATCTTGGCGATGCGGCAGGCCATTTTCACGGCGCTGAGGAATTTTTCCTGCTGCGCGTCGTCGCCCATGGCGGAGTCACCGACGGTGCCGGGCCACACGGGAGCCACGAGGGAACCGACGCTGAAGCCCTTGCTGGCGATGAGATCGGCGATCTTCTTGAGTTCGTCGTCGCTGGCCTCAGGATTGGTGTGAGGGAGGAAGAGGAAGTAGTCGATGCCTTCAAACTTCTGGCCGTTCACATTCGCTGCGGCGGTCAGATCCAGCATTTTTTCGAGGCTGATCGGTGGTTCCTGGCCTTCGCCGTCGCCTTTTCCGACGAGTCCGGGCCACATTGCATTGTGAAGTTTGGGTGAGGAGTAGCTCATGGTAATTGCTTGGTTTGGGAAGCGAGGTCGCGAGGTTAGCGGGAAGGTTTGGGAACGCACGAACAAAGTTGCGTGATTTCAGCAGGGGCACGGCAGCCGGAGGACTACACCAGCCCCAGCGGCACCCCCGGCGTGAAGCCCGGAAATACCTTTGCCACCTCTGCGCCACGCATGCGTGCCTGCAAAACTTCACCCAATACCTGCCGGTAGTCCGTGGTGATGGCCAGATCGGCATGCTCGTCGAGCTTGTCATTTGCCAGTCCGGGCCACTGGCCGAAGCAGCGCCCGCCCTGGATGCCGCCGCCGAGCACCCACATGAGATTGCCATGGCCGTGATCCGTTCCGCCGCTTTCATTGGATTTTAAGCGGCGGCCAAATTCGCTCATGATGACGATGGTGGTGCGCTGCTTCTGCGCGGCGAGGTCCGCGTAAAAGGCGTGCAGCGGTTTGGCGAGATTGGTCACCAAATCGTTCAGACGATAGTCCTGCCCGGTGTGCGTGTCCCAGTCGCCATAGTTGATGGCGGCGACCTGCAGGCCGATCTCCATCTTGGCGAGCTGCGCCACGGTCTTGAGCGAGTTGGAGAATTCGTGCTCGGGATAGGTCACACCTTTGGCGGGGACATAGCTGGCGACACCTCCGTCGCCATTCTTTGGCAGCTTCTTGGTTACTTCCGCCAGCAGGTTCAGCATGCGGTTGCCGCCTGCGGCCAGTTCACCACCTTGGGCGTGCATGAGACGCAGCGCCTTCATCTGCCGGTCATCGCCATAGTAGCTGAAGTCTTGAAGCGTCGCGATGGCCGCTGCGCGTGAGCTGCCCAGCAGTGAGGCGGGCATGGCGCCATCCGCGCTCAGTCCTGGCAGGAGGCCGGTGCCGGGCAGAGAATCGAGCAGGCGGGTGAGCCAGCCGGTGCCGAGGCCGAGGTTCTTCTGCTCACTGATGCCGCGCTCCATCATGTCCTGCGCATCGAAGTGGCTGCGCGTACCATTCTTCAATCCACAGGCGTGGATCATGGCGAGATCTCCATGCGTATAGAGCTCCTGCAAGGGCACGGCGTCCGCATGCAGGCGCCAGTCATGGCCCGCGTAACCGTTTTTGATGGCAAGGCCGGAACGCTCACCTTTTTCCACGATGCGTAAAGGAGCCTGACGGGCCGCACGATAATGCGGATCATCCACAGGCGCGAGCACTCCGAGTCCATCGCAGCCGCCGCGCAGGAAAATGGTCACGAGGAGATCACGACCACTTGCGGCGGCACTGTCTTCCGAAAAGGCCAGCCGCTGAATGCCGCCACCGCCGAGGGTGAGACACGAGGCACCAAGCGCGCGGCGCAATAGCGAACGGCGGGTAAGAGAAGTGGAGGTCGCGTTCATGGAATTGAGCTTTTGATCAACGGTACTGAAACTCTGGCGAGGCTGCTAGCAGCGCCACACAGGAGGCGATGCGGATGTCGCGGTCTTTATCATCACCGCTGAAGTCGGAAGCCGCCTTTGCGTCATCGTCCTCGGTGAGCACTTGCAGCAGCACCGCGCGGCTTTTCTCCGCCACCTCCTGCCCGAGCAGACGCTGGCTCCAGAAGGACAGCACCTGCCCTGCGGTGGTGCATTGGGCCGGAGTGAGTGTGAGGAAATGAAAGGAGGCGATGCCCTTCCAGCTGTCATCGCGTAAATTGAGCGGCAGATTCCAGCGCCGCAGCAGGAAGGTGCCGCTCTGCCAGTAGTCCTTGGTGTCGGGATGGCCCGTGGGCGTGGGCCAGCGGAAGAGTCGCTGCCCCATTTCATCGAGCTGATAGACCACATCCATGCGCGGTGCGAAGTCGGCACCCGTGACGCGCAGGTAGCTGGCGAGAAACTCCAGCGGGCGCTTGAACTTCGTGGCCGGTGCGCTGCGATATTCAGCGCCGAGGAGAATCACTTTCATCACGCGGGCGATTTGATCCGGAGCATCAAATGCAGCCGTGAACTCCGTCGTTGCCTTTGCAACGAGTGCCTCTGGCGGTGTGTCACTCACGAAACGGCGACACAGTTTTTCAGCGATGTGACGCGCCGTGGCTGGATGACGTGCCACGAGATCGATCACGCGCATACCATCTTCCAACGCTGGGCGCTGGGAATCAAACTCCGTGGCGAGCACGCGCTTCTGATAAGGATCATGCCAGGCTTCGCGCACCATGAATTTGCCGGTGTTGGGCCGCTTCGCGCCATCGTCATCTTCATTGCCATTTTCCACGGTCCAGCCGGTGAAAGCGCGTGCGGCCTCATAGACATCTTGATCGATGTAGCCTGCCGGTTTGCCTTCCAGCGCTCCGGGCACATCGCGCCATTTGGTGTGGAGATGATTGAGGTAGTTCCGCACGCCCAGGGTATGGAGTTCGAAAAGCTCACGCGCGAAGTTTTCATTCGCCGGGCTGGCCCGGCTTTCCACGCCGTCGAGGTAATAGATCATCGCCGCGCTTTGGGCGACGCCTTGCAGCATGACGCGAAAGTTCCCCAAGGTTGTGCCAGAACTCCACCAGCATCTCGCGCACCTGCCACCGGCTGTGCACGGTACGCAGCAGCGTGGCCATCATCACCTCCTCCATGGCACGGTTCTTTTCGGCGTAGTCCACGCCCTCCTTGCCATACATGGGGAAGGTCTGCTCCAGCGGCTGATCGAGCAGGTGGAGGGGGCGGTTTTCGTTGACCTTCCTGGCCTCCTTGGTGGCCATCATGGTCTTGGCACCCGCAGCGGCGGCAGCAGCCATGGGCTGCGTTTCGTACTCGATGTGAAGGCGGAGGTTTTTCAGGCGCTTGAGGCAATCCGTGTCCGCCTTCTCATCCGGTGCCAACTGGGCCGAGACCCAGCCCTCCCAGCCCATGGCCTGCGCTTCATCCAGCAGGGCAGGCGTGATGCCAAAGGTCGCTCGGTTCAACCAGCGGCGGAGATCAGACGGTGGATCGGGGGCGGGCATGCATGGAGTGAATCGCAGATTGAATCCGACGGCAAGCCAAATGCAGGCGCTTCACTTAGCCTTCTTCTTCCCTTTGCCTTTGGCCTGAGCGGCAGGTGTGGGTTTACGAAGGACGACGGGCACCGCGTTCTGCTGCGCGGCACCGGGAGTGCTGCGACCGCTAGTAACGATCTGTTCGAGTTCGGCGGTCATCTTCGTGACGATCGCGGGGTTTGTGCCCTGCAGGTTGTCCTTCTCAGTGATGTCTGATTTCAGATTGTAGAGCTGGGTGTCGGGAAGTCCCTTTTCGCCGGGGCTGCCGGGGCGCGGATCGCTCCAACCGCCGGAGCCGGCGCAGAGTTCGAGTTTCCAATCGCCTTCGCGTAAAGCGAAGGAGCCGTTGATGGAATGATGGATCACGCTCTGGCGTACCGGCTTGCCGGATTCCCCCAGCAGCGCGGGCAGGATGCTGAAGCTGTCTTCGGCGGCGGTTTCGGGAACTTTCACACCGACGGCGTCGGCAGCGGTGGCCATGAAATCCGTGAGGCAGACGATTTGTGCGGAGGTCTGGCCGCCTTTCACCTTCGCAGGCCAGCGCACGATGAAGGGCACGCGGTGGCCGCCGTCAAAGATGTCGGCCTTGTGACCGCGCATGTTGTAGCTGGGATTGTGGCCGGCGGCGAGCAGCTTGGGGTAGTCGGCGCTGGGTGAGCAGCCGTTGTCGCTCGTAACGATGATGAGCGTGTCCTTGGCGATGCCTGCATCTTCCGTGGCCTTCATGATCTGGCCGATGGCATCGTCCGTTTCCATGACGAAGTCGGCGTAGAGGCTGAGGCCGCTTTTACCCTGCCACTTTTCACTGGGAAGGATGGGAGTGTGGGGGGAGTTCAGCGGCAGGTAGAGGAAGAAGGGCTCGCCTTGTTTTGCTTTCGACTCGATGACTTTTTTCGCCTCACGCGTGAAGGTGGGCAGCACGTCCTCGCCACGGAAGCCGGGGGAGCCGGGGCCTTCGCGTGTGTAGCTCATACGGCCACCGGCGTTCATGACGAGCTTCATTTTTTCCGTGGGATTGGCCACGACGTGATCGTTTTCGATGAAGCAGTAGGGCACCATGTCCAGCGAGGCGCTGATGCCGAAGTAGGTGTCGAAGCCGACGCTGGTGGGGCCGTTGGTGATCGGCTTGGTGTAGTCCACGTTGTTCACCTGCTCGGCTTTTTCGATGTTCAGCTCCTCCGTGGGACCCGTGCGCACCCAGTCCATGCCCAGGTGCCATTTGCCCACGCAATGCGTGGAGTAGCCCTGAGCCTTGAGCATCGCTGGCACCGTCAGACGTCCCTGCTCGATCAAACGCGGGCTGAGACCGCCGAGCACGCCGCTTTGCAGCTTGGAGCGCCAGGCATAGCGGCCCGTCATCACGCCATAGCGTGTGGGCGTGCAGACGCTGGAGCCGGAGTGCGCATCGGTGAAAATCATGCCCTCCTTGGCGAGACGATCAAAACTCGGCGTGGCGATCTTGCCTTCAGGATTCAGGCATTTCACATCGCCATAACCAAGGTCATCGCAAAGGATGAAGATGATGTTGGGTTTGTCGGCGGCGCTGGCCGTGACGGCGAGAGCGAGGCACAGCAGGGTCTTGAGAAAAAGAAAGCGGTTCATGGTGGAACCGCATTCAACGCGCTCAGCCCTCCGAGCTATCGAGATATTCCAGCGCTTTTGAAAAGCTGGCCTGGGTGAGGAAATGATTCAGCTGCGGCGGCAGCTGGGCGCGCAGTTTGAGATGTTCGGCTCCGAGCTCCTCGGAGACCTGTTTCAGGGCCTCCAGATGGGCCGCTGGATCGCGGTCACGAAAGGCGTGGTCGGCGATGAGAGCGAGCCGACGCTGAAGTAGGGTGCGCAGTGAATCAAAGGATGTCATGCCTACAGGTTCTTGTGGCGGAAGTAATTCACCACCAGTTTTTCGCCCGGTTCCACCTGAAAGGAGTACTGCTTGAGCAGGTCCGGCAAGGTTTCGAGCATCCAAGGGTACGTGAATGTGGCCCCGTTTTTGGTGTAGAGAATGTCATCGGCCAGGTAAACCGCTGAATGAACGATATTGCCGGAAGGTTTGGAGAACAGGGCGATGTCACCATAGCGGGGATCCCCGGGGGCAGGAATGTACTCCTCCTTCAGCTTCTGCATGAAGTAAGCAGGATCACTCATCTGCTGGTCCGCCACATCATTGAAAAAGTTAAACGAAGTCCAGTGGCAGTCACGCAAGGGTGCGGGGCCGTTCAAAGGATTGTCCGGCATGGGATAAACGAACATCTGGGAAGAGGGCAGCGGCGGCAGTACATTGATGACCCCCAGCGTGCCGCCGTTCGGAGCGTCCGCGATGGATTCGAATATGGTGCGCACATCGGTACCCTTGATTCCTTTGCCCCAGTAGTTTGCCAGGGCATTGATATCCATGCCCTGCTTGATGCGGAGGCGCATGGTCAGTGTGCGCTGGCTGGTCAGTCCGCGCATGAAATCCCGCTTTTCCTCATACGTCGGCAGCTGGGCCAGCACGACCGAAAGACCGCTGAAGACCAGATAGTCGCCATGCTCGCAGCAGAGCTGTTTGAAGAGCATCAGAGTATGCTCACCACTGGGTGAATTGCCAAAGCGATCCCCAAGCGTGTCCTTGTGGATGAACGTGATCTGACCGCGATTTTCAGGGTATTGAAGCAGCGCCTGGTAGAGTTTCTTGCGCGCTGCGGCTGGCAATGCGAGCAGGGTCTTGGCAGCAGGCCTTATTTCCATTCCCTGCGGGTTTTGAACCAGCACATCCGGTTCCATCAATTCCGCCTGCACACTCGCCGGCATTCCGGTGGACTCCAGCAGACGCTCCACATCGCTGTAGTGGGCATTTGGCACCATCCAGCGTGTGCCGTTTTCCTCAAGCTTGCGCAGGGGCAGAAGTTCTTCGGGAGCGGCGATGGTGAAAGGCGTGTAATAAACCTCGCCCCAAGGGCCTGGACGCAACTGCTGGCCAAGCACGGCCGCCGTGACGCTCCCGGTTTGCTCCGCGTGATCATACCATTTCGTCAACCCGGCGCCCAGCAGAATGCCTATGGTCAGTAAAGCAGCTCGTGAGAGATTTTTCTTGGAAGGTGTTTCAGACTTTGTGGGCGCTTCTTCAGTACTCTGCATTCAGTTTTTGGGGGGCGCACTAAGTGCCATACAAACTACGTGCATCCAATCTGAATCATCTTCATTTTTTGCGTTAGTTTGAGACAAACCTACCTTGCAAAGAGTATTTGCGCACCCTTGCACAGGGGAATGGTTGGCGCACGCCGATTTAAGCGACTTAGACACGCCGAATTTAGCGTCTCCCCGCCAAAGTTTCAGAGCTTCGGTAGCGGTGGCTTGATCGGTGCCATCTGGCCGCTGACGATGCCATGGGCTTTGGTGGAGCGCTTGTAGATGGCGTCCCCGCAGGCGATGAAAAGCTCGCTCAGATCTTTGCCACCGAAGCACACGTCGAGGGGCGGCTTGGGCGTGGGGATAATGAAGTTCACGCGTCCTGCCTGATCGCAGACCTGGATGCCGAGTTCGGTCGCGACGTAGAGCCAGCCGTTGGTGTCCACGCAGAGGCCGTCGGCAGTTCCACCATCCAAATGGTAGAATGGTTCGGCATTTCCCGCGGACCCGTCTGCATCAATGCTCACAACAAACACCACCGGACCTGCGCCCATGTAGAGCTGCGTCTGATCGGGGCTCAAACAAAGGGAATGAGCTTCCGGAGGCCATGAGCTGCCTGGAACGCGTATGTAGGTGCCATCCTGCAACTTTCCTTCTTTGAGTGGAAAGGTGCACAGCGAACGGTGCTCCGAAGCATAGACCCTGCCTCCATGGCTCACTGCCAAGGCAAAACAGGGTCTTGCAGGGTTGAGCAGCAATGGCCCAATCCCTGGCTCGACAGGCGTTAAAAACTGCCTTTCTTTCTCATCAAAGCTCCAAAGCATCGCCTTGCCACTTACAGGAACGAGTTGGAAATAGAGTTGTTCAACTTTGATCCGTTCAGCATGGTCACGGATGCGCACGATGACCGGCTCACGACCATGCGCGTAAACCACGCCTTGAGAATCTGAGGTGATTTTCCTGAGTTCTTCAACGGGTTCATCTTCTGCCGTCACAATGCGATCTTTGGGATAGGGAGAGCGTGACCGCTCATAAACCTTCTCCCACTTCCCCTCCCCGACCACCTCATAGCCCTTCCACTTCGACTCTCCTTTGGCGTTCGCTTTGATTTCGATGTTTGTCTGCCAGTCGCGCCAGAGCCAGCGGAGGACGTCGGGGAAAATTTGGGAGGCGTGTTTGGCGTTGTGGCCGCCTTCGCCCCAGGCGTGGTTCACGTCGTAACCGGCCCAGGAAAGGCTGCGTTCCATCATCTGGTTGGCCATCCACCAGTCGCCGCAGTAGAGGTTGTTGTCGCTGGTGCCGGACTGGAGGAAAACACGGAGGGGCTTGGGCTCGAATTTGCGCACCAGCACGGGCAGCTGGTCGGCGCCATGGATGCCGACGTAGGTGCCCACACCGGTGAAGACGCGGCGAAAGCGATCGGGGCGGTGCCACGCGACCATGAAGGCGCAGATGCCGCCGCTGCTGTTGCCGGAGATGGCGGCGTGATTGGGATCGGTGCTGAGTTGAATGCCGTGCTTTTTCTCGATGGCAGGCAGGAACTCATCGAGCAGGAACTGCGAGTAGGTGGGCGTGATGCTGTCGTATTCGTAGCTGCGGTTGAAGCGCGGCAGCGCCTTGTCATTCGCCGCAGGCACCACGCCGGGCTTGATGAAGATGCCGAC
>JAPLUN010000609.1 GCA_026397715.1 Verrucomicrobiota bacterium | reverse complement strand
GCGGCGTGCGGGTACTCCTTCTTGATGGCGGCCACGTGCTCGCAGAAGGCGTCCACCTGCTGCGGGGCGTCGCCAGCGTTGGCTTTGCCGGCTTCGACGAGGCGCTGCATGTCCTCAGCGGTGAGGGTGAGGCGCACGTCTTCCACGAGGCGGGCGAGGAGATCGTTCTCGCGCACCTTGCCGGTGCGCATGTCTTTGGCCACCTGCACGGCGTGCTCTTTGATCACTTCGTGGGCGGTCTCGCGACCCGCCCCGGCTTTGACGGCTTCCATCATGACGGTGGTCGTCAGCAGGAAAGGCAGGTAGCGCATGAGCTCCTGCTCCACCACGGCTTCAAAGACTTCCATCTGATTGAGCACGGTGAGCAGCGTCTCCAGCAGGCCGTCCATGGCCAGGAAGGCGTCCGGCAGCATGACGCGGCGGACCACGGAGCATGAGACGTCCCCTTCATTCCACTGATCACCGGCCAGACCGGAGGCCATGGTGAGGTAGCCTTTGAGAATGACGTGCAGGCCGTTGATGCGCTCGCAGGAGCGGCTGTTCATCTTGTGCGGCATGGCGGAGGAGCCCACCTGCCCTTTGGCAAAGCCTTCGCTGGCGAGTTCCTGCCCGGCCATGAGGCGCAGCGTGCGCGCAAAGCTGGACGGTCCGCTGGCGAGCTGGCACAAAGAAGCGACCACCTGCAGATCAAGACTGCGCGGATACACCTGCCCCACGGCATTGAAGGCCGCCGGCATGCCGAGGTGCTTCAGGATGCTGCTTTCCAGCTCGGCCGCTTTTTTCGCGTCACCATTAAAGAGAGTGATCTGATCCAGCCGGGTGCCCACGGCACCCTTCAGCCCACGGGCCGGGTAGCTGGCAATGAGATGCTGCAGATCGCCAAAGGCCACGAGCAGCTCCTCGCCAAACATCGCCAGACGCTTGCCCAGGGTGGTCACCTGCGCGGCCACGTTGTGCGTGCGCGCCGTCAGCGGAATGTCACGCGTCTCCTTGGCGCGGCGTGCGAGGCCCGCGAGAGCGGCCACGCATTTAGACCGAATCTCAAGAAGGGAGCGGAAGACCTGCAATTGCTCCACGTTCTCAGTAAGGTCACGGCTGGTCATGCCTTTATGAAGGTGCTCGTGGCCCGCGAGGTCGCAGAATTCCTCGATGCGTGCCTTCACGTCATGCCGCGTCACGCGCTCGCGCTCCATGATGGAGGCCACGTTCACCTGATCCTTCACCTTCTCATAGGCTTCGATCACGCCATCCGGCACGCCGATGCCCAGATCGCGCTGGCCTTTCAAAACTGCGATCCAATAATCGCGCTCCAGTCTGACTTTGCCTTCAGGCGACCAAAGGGCGCGCATGGAGGCGGTGGCGTAACGTTCAGCGAGGACATTGGGAATGGAATCAGACATGGGAGGGTTGATCTAGGCCAAGGCTGGCGACTTGGCAAATGGGTAGCCTCAGGTACAGCCACTGCAAAGAAACCACCTCCCCATGGGCTGGCGTAACATATTGGAATACAAGGACTCATCGTAGTTGCCATGTAAATAAAATTTAGACCAGTGGACTGGTTCTATTCCGAACGCTCAATGCTCTCTATTCTGGATTGATATCAATTGTATGAAATTCTTCAGGATTTCCGAAGTTTTTCAACCAGCACACACTTTTGGTTTGCAATTGTGGCAATAATTCGCAAATCTACCAATTATCCCGAACCACAC
>JAPLUN010000417.1 GCA_026397715.1 Verrucomicrobiota bacterium | reverse complement strand
CCTGTCGTGGTTTGACGTACAGGCGCACCGCCAGAGCGACGGGCAGAAGCACAAACAGCAGATGGTGGAGACTGATCAGCACAAGTATGGAGATGGCGATAGCAAGACGCCCGTCAATCATGGAATCTTGGGGACATTGATCCGAGATGGCAGAGGAAGTGGAAAATTACGTCAGTGAAGCCATTGTCGCAGCGTTTGAGTACTGTCATGCACGACATCGATCCCACCCTCCCCGAGCACCTCATCCGTCGCGATTTCCTGAAGAAACTCGCAGCTGCCAGCACCGCGGCTTGGATGACCGGCGCACCGCAGGCCATCTGGGCAAAAACCGGCGAGAAGGTGACACATCCACCTGCCAAGGCCGACGCCTGCATCCTCCTCTGGATGGCCGGCGGCATGGCCGCGCCCGACACCTTTGATCCCAAGGGCTACCTGCCCTTTGAGAAGGGCCTGGAGGTCAAGCGCATGCTCAGCACCTTTCCCGCCATCAACACCAACGTGGATGGCATCAAAATCTGCCAGGGCTTGGAAAACATCGCGCAGGTGATGGACCGCGCCACGCTGATCCGCAGCGCGGTGCAGCCAGATCTCGGCAGCATATTGCACTCACGGCACCAGTATCACTGGCACACCGGCTACGTGCCGCCGCAGACGGTCGCGTGCCCGCACATCGGTTCCTGGATGGCCAAGGTGCTTGGTCCGCGCAATGCCGTGATGCCCGCATTCATCAACATCGGCCAGCGGCTCGAAGGCGTGGGCGAAAGCGAAGAGTTGAAAGCCTTCACCACCGCAGGATTTTTTGGCAGCGAGTTCGGCCCCATGAACCTGCCGTTTCCTGAAGAAGCCGCGCAGTCCGTAAAGCCACCGAAGGGCATGGACGCCAATCGTTTCGCCAATCGCGACCGCCTCTTCCGCAAGCTCGTTGATCAAAGCCCGCAGCGCGAGTTCATGAGCGACTACCAGCAGGAGTCCATGCTGCGCAGCATGGACAATGCCTACCGCCTGCTCAGCGCCAAGGAGCGCGAAGCCTTCGATATCACCCTGGAGCCCAAGGAGAGCTACGCCAAGTATGACACCGGCCGCTTTGGCCGTGGCTGCCTGCTCGCCCGCCGATTGGTCGAAGCGGGCACACGATTCGTCGAAGTGACCACCGAGTACGTGCCCTTCTTCCAGTGGGACACTCACAAAGACGGCCACTCCACCGTGGAGGCCATGCACAAGGAGATCGACCTGCCCATCTCGCAGCTCGTGCGTGATCTGGAGGCAAAAGGTCTGCTGGATCGCACGCTCATCGTCATTGCCAGCGAGTTCAGCCGCGATGCACTCATGGAAGGCAAGCCCGGCTCCACCGCGAACGACCAGACCACCTTCAAAGTCGACACGCTCAGCGAGATGAAGCACTACGGCCTGCACCGCCATTTCACTGGCGGCACCAGTGTGGTGATGTTCGGCGGCGGCGTGAAGAAAGGCCATCTCTACGGCGAAACCGCCGATGAGCGTCCGCTCATTGCCACCAAAAATCCTGTGAGCGTCATGGACCTGCACGCCACCATCATGACCGCCATGGGCATCAGCCCGAAGACGGAGTTCGAAATCGAAGGCCGGCCGTTCTACGTGACGGAAGATGGTAAAGGAAAAGCCGTGACGGAAATCTTCGCGTAAAAAGATTGGTGGCGTGGATTTCATCCGTTTAGGCTCTCCCTTCTTCATGAACGCTCTCCGCCTTTTCTGCCTCAGTGTCACGACTCTCGTCCTGGCTGTTTCCTCTTCCATTCGTGCCGCCGATGGCGATGACGAGTGGAAGAAGGTCAACGACATCATCGAAGGCATCCGCAACCCCAAGGAGAATCCCCAGACGAGTGAAACGGCGCGCATAATGCTGAAGCACAGCCTGACGGACTTTGATGCGACTTATGCCGCCGCCATGAAGTCGGCGCCCACCAATCCTGCTCGCTGGGAGGTTGCACTCTTTGCTGCGATGCTCGGGCATGTGCGCGAGCTTGCCGATGTCCCTGCGCCTGAGAAGGAACTCATCAGTCTGGATGACATTGTCAAAGCAGCGGATGCAAAGCCTGAGACGAGATCGCAGGCCAGTCTGACCCAGGTCATGCTCGCGTCTGATTCAGCGGTCGCTCCGGGGGGCGACGCTGCTGCGTGGGTCGCTTTGGCGGAGAAGCACCTGAAGGCTTTCCCCGAGGAAAAGCTGAACAAGATGGTGGAGGTCAAACTGCAGGAGGTGAATCTCAAGACTCAGCCGCTGGGACTGAAGTTCACAGCCGTGGACGGCCGTGCGGTGGATGTGAGCAAGCTGCAGGGCAAGGTCGTCCTCATTGACTTCTGGGCCACCTGGTGCGGGCCATGCGTCGAGGAACTGCCGACTGTCCTCAAAATTTACAAAGAGCAGCATGCGAAGGGATTTGAGGTTATTGGTGTTTCGCTTGATGCCGACAAGGCGGAACTGGAGGCCTTCCTGAAGGACAAAGGAGTCGAATGGCCGCAGTACTTCGATGGCAAAGGCCCGGAAAACGAGCTGTTCATCAAGTTCAATCTCGAATCCATTCCTACGATGTGGCTGCTCAACAAGAAGGGCGTCGTCGTGAGCATGACCGCCTTTGAGGGGCTGGAGGAGAAGGTGAAGAAACTGCTGGCCGAATAATTTCATGATCATCCGCTCCGCCGTCTTCGCAGTCATTCTGGCCGCCTCCTGGCTCCATGCCCAGGAAGCAGGCGTTAAGGTCGAAAAGAACGTCATGGTGGCGATGCGCGATGGCGTGAAGCTCGCCACGGATGTTTACCTGCCTGCGGGCAGCACCGAAAAGCTGCCCGTCATCCTCACGCGTCTGCCTTACAACAAGGACGGCGCAAAAAGCTATGGTGAGTACTTTGCCTCGCACGGCTACGCCTTCGTCGCGCAGGACACCCGCGGCCGCTACGCAAGCGAGGGCGTCTGGCACTGGATGACCGATGATGGCGTGGACGGCACAGACTGCGCCGCATGGATCGCCGCGCAGCCTTGGGCAAATGGCAAGATCGGCATGGTGGGCACCTCGTACGTCGGTGGCACGCAGCACGCGATGGCCATGGAAAAAGTGCCGCAGCTCACCACCGTCATCCCGGTGGATGCCGTGTCCAACATGGGGCGGCAGAGCATGCGCAATGCGGGGGCGTTTGAGATGCGCTTCTGGAACTGGATCATGCTCAATGCCGGCAAAGGCAGCAATGCGGCGCTTGATCCTGCGACTCAGAACGAACTCAAGGAAATGGCGGACCATCGCTGGGATTACCTCTCCCTTCTTCCATTGCGTCCCGGCTCCACTCCTCTGAAACTCGCCCCTGAATACGAAGACTGGCTCATCCAGGCCATGCGCCACGGCAAGGACGATGCCTTCTGGCGGCAGAACAACATTCTGGCCGATCCCTCGCGCTACAAAGACATGCCGGTCTATCTCGTCGGCGGCTGGTATGACTCATGGGCCGGCAACACCTCGGCAAATTTCCAGGCACTTTCGAAGACGCTCAAGAGCGATGTCTATCTCATCATGGGTCCATGGATTCACGGCGCGCAGGGCAAGTCATCGCACGGTCAGGTCGACTTCGGCAAAGCCGCCGCCATCGCGAACGAACTCGCCTGGCGCAAGGAGTGGTTCGATCACTGGATGAAGGGCATCGATAACAGCGTCGGCAAGGCCGCCCCATTTGCCAAAAAAGTCCGCATCTTCGTCATGGGCACCGGAGATGGCAGCAAGACTAAAGAGGGCCTGCTCAACCACGGCGGACAATGGCGTGATGAAAACGAATGGCCGCTGGCGCGCATGAAACCCACCCCGTTCTATCTGCATGCCGAAGGCCTGCTGAGCGACGCGAAGCCCAGGGATGAGCGCGCATCCGTGACCTATGCTTTTGACCCCAAGAACCCGGTGCCCACGCTCGGCGGCAACATCTCCTCCGGAGACGGCATCATGCAGCAGGGCGCATGGGATCAGCGTGGCAGTGACAAATTCTGGAACTGGACCAAGCCCATTCCGCTATCCGCCCGCAGTGACGTACTCGTATTCCAAACTGCACCACTGGCCGAAGACACCGAAATCACGGGTGAGATCGAGGTGAAGCTTTGGGCTTCATCCGATGCCCTGGACACCGATTTCACCGCCAAGTTGATCGATGTGTATCCGTCCAGCACCGACTGGCCGCATGGCTTTGATCTCAATCTCGCGGATGGTATCGTCCGCGCCCGTTTCCGCTATTCGTTGCAGGAGGAAAAGCTCATGCAGCCCGGTAAGGTCTATCCCTTCACCATCAAGCTCTACCCCACCAGCAACTTCTTCAAAAAAGGCCACCGCATTCGCGTGGACATCAGCAGCAGCAACTTCCCGCGGTTCGATGTGAACCCCAACACCGGCGAGCCCCTCCAGGAGCACCGCCGCACAGTCATCGCCACGAACACCGTCTATTACGATCGCGAGCATCCCTCGCACATCGTACTGCCCTTGGTGAAGCCGTAGGTCTGGGTATGCGAATGCGCGCCAGCGTCCTGGAGTGCGCCGGCCCTCCGGCGCTTTCGAGTGTCTAATGGCCTGCGAAAAGCTCCAGAGGGCTGGAGCACTCCAAGACGCTCCGCGCTCCATCACACCCCCAGCGCCTCGCGTAAAATGCTCATGCTCGCATTCCCGCCTGTGAGCACACACGCCACGCGCTTCCCTTCCCACTTCTCACGCTGCTTCTTCAGCGCCGCATACGCCAGCGCACCCGCACCTTCGGCGATGTTATGAGTAGCCTGAATGATCTCACGCATTGCGGCCACGGTCTCTTCATCACTCACGGTGACAATCTCATGCGCATAACGAATCACATGCTCCAGCGCGTCACGATTCGGCGTTTTGCAGGCCACGCCTTCCGCCACACGCGTCATGCTCGTTTGCTCCACAAACTGCCGCTGTTGAAATGACAGCGCATAAGCGGGCGCATGCTCGGACACCACACCGATGATCTTCGTCTTCAACCCCAGCGCCTCACGTGCGGCGGCCACGCCGCAGAATCCGGACCCCAGGCCGATGGGCACAAACACCACATCCAGATCCTTCACCGCACGAAACAGCTCCAGCCCATACGTCGCCACACCACGCACCAGCCAGGGGTGAAATGACGGCACCGCATGCAGCCCTTCTTTGGCGGAGAGTTCACGCGAAAACACCAGCGCCTCCTGAAACTCCCGGCCATGCTCCACCAGTTCCGCTCCCATCGAGCGCATGGCAGCGTTCTTCTCCGGGTTGTTGCCATGCGGCACCACGATCACGGCGCGCAGGCCGTTCCGTCTCGCTGCAAAAGCAATGGACTGCCCGTGATTGCCGGTCGAGGCGGCGATGACCCCGCGCACCTCGGGTTGCTGACGTTTCAACTCGTCCATATAGACCAGCCCGCCGCGAATCTTGAAAGCCCCGACGGGCGTGTGGTTTTCATGCTTCAACCACAAATCGCAGCCCTGGCCCGCTTCTAGCAGAGGCCAGCGGTACGCCGGTGTTTCGTGGATGTGCGGACGAATGAGCGCCTTGGCGGCTTCGATTTCGCTGAGGGTCGGAAGAGGCTCCATCTTTCACCGCTAGGCATGAACTTCGTAAAGGCAAGCCCGCAGCCGACGTTATGAGCGGCAACATGAACACGCCCGCCACTTCTCGTCGTCGTTTCCTTCAGACCTCCCTCGCCGGAGCCATTTCCATGCCTGCCTGGGGCGCACCGCTCGGGGCAAACGGTGATGTGCGCGTTGCGGTGATCGGTTTTCGCGGTCGCGGCGGCGGTCATATCAAGGAACTGCTCAAAGTTCCCGGCGTGCGGTTGGTGGCGCTGTGCGATGTCGACTCCGCCGTCGTGGACAAAAAAGTGGCCGAGCTCGCCAAGCAGAACATCACCGTCAAAACCTACCGTGACTTCCGCGAGTGCTGCGCGGACAAGGACATTGATGCCGTGACCATCGCCACGCCAAACCACAGCCATGTGCTCATCGCGCTCACCGCCTTGCAACACGGCAAGCACGTCTATGTGGAGAAGCCCGTCTGTCACAATCTCATTGAGGGCCGCAAGCTCATGGCGGCTGCGACTAAAGCAGCCGCGAAAGGCATCATCGTTCAGCACGGCCTGCAACGCCGCTCCGACCTCGGCTGGGCTGCGGCCATGGCATGGGTGAATGAAGGCCACATCGGCAAGAAGAAGCTCTCCCATGCGCTCGTCCACGGCCTGCGCATGAGTATCGACAAGGTGGATGCTCCCCAGCAGCCGCCCGCTACGGTGGATTACAAGCTCTGGTCCTCGCCTCGTCCTGAGATGCCCATCATGCGCAAGCAGTTCCACTACGACTGGCACTGGCAGTGGCCCTATGGCAACGGCGACATCGGCAATCAGGGGCCGCATCAGTATGACGTGGCTCGCTGGGCGCTCAACGATCCCGCCACGCTGCCGCAGCGCGTGATGAGCCTCGGCCATCGCTGGGGTTATGTGGACGACGGCCAGACGGCCAACTGCCAGCTCGCTTTCCATCCCTATGAGCCCGTGCCTCTGCTCATGGACATGTTTGGCCTGCCCACAAAGAACATGGATCAAAAATCCGGCGAACCGCCCTACAAGGGTATTCGCACCGGAAACATCATCCACTGTGAAGGCGGTTACGTGGCCGAATCCAAGGCCTACGACAACGAGGGCAAGACCATCACGAAGTTTGAGAACTTCCTCACCGGCCCGGATCACATGAAGAACTTCATCGACTCCGTGCGCGCCGGCAAATACACCAAGGATGTGCTGCACATCCGCCACGGTCAGCAGGCCGCTGCCCTCTCGCATCTCGCGAACACCTCCTACCGCCTCGGCAAGGCGATGAAGAACGAAGAAATCAAAGAGCGCCTGCAGGGCGACAAGTTCGGCCAGGAAATGTTTGCGGGCATGCTCGCCACGCTTGCTGCCAATCAAATCAACACCGAGGTCGAGCAAGTCGTCGTCGGGCCATGGCTCGACTTCGATCCAGTGAACGAAGTCTTCACCGGTGAGTTTGCCGCCGAGGCCAACAAGCTGGCTCAGGAGGAATACGCCGCCGGATTTGAACTGCCGGAGGTGTAGCGTTTCCCGAAACGGACCTCCGGGGCGCGGCCCATTTGGACTGCGGTTGCGGAGCGAGGAACGAGCGCAGCTACCGCTTTCGACGGGCCGGTCGGCACACGCACGCCACAAGATATTCGAATGCGGGAGCTGATGGGGAATCTCACCTCACCGCATGCTGCCTCCTAAAATCCTTCGGCGACATCCCCACGACCTGCTTGAAGCGCCGCGAGAAATGAAAGGCGTCATGAAAGCCGAGATCATCGGCGATCCTGGCCAGCGTGTGGCTGCTCTCCAGCAGCTTGGAACACGCACGCAGCACGATCGCGTCCGCACGAAATTCGCCGGGGCTCTTGCCCGTCATCTGCACAAATCGTTTTCGAAAGGCGCTGTAGGACATGCCGAGAGCTGTCGCGATTTCTTCCAGTGATGGCGCTCCCAGTTTGCCATCAGCCAGCAAACGCTCCGCAGTCTCCCGCCACTCCAAAGTCTCCGTGGTCTGGTGCTGCGAGGCATCAAATTGGAGGGCATCGGCCAGCCACTGCTGGAAGTGGCAGAGGCGTGACAGAGGTGTTTCCGCAGGCGCATCCGGTGGCGGCTGGAGAATGCGGCGCAGCCGGTTTGTCCAGTAGGGCAGGGGGCTGAGCTCCAGCACCCGGCTGCGGTCGCCGGGATATCCGGCAGACTGCCAGGCATCGAAGACGCTGCCATTGAACCACAGAAACAATTCACTCCAGCGCTCGCCGTCCTTGGGGCCGTAGCTTTGATTCACGCCGGGCTTTGACCACACCAGTGTGCCGGGCTGCATCACACAGCGCGCCCCGGTGTCGTCCATGTAGTCAGCCGTGCCTTCAAGGGTCAAAACAAGCAGGTAGTGCGGCGTGGGCCGCAAATAATGCGGTGGGGGAGCATGCGCATAGGTGGCCTGGCTGTCCCACTTGGTGCCGGCGAAGACGATCTGCCCCAGATCGCAGTGCATGGGCCGCGTCGCGTTCATATTCCATGGGCCCGGAATGCTGAAGTAGAGATTGGGATCGCGCTCGTCAGCCATGTCAAAATCTACATGTATGAGGTCAAACATTCAATTTAAAGAACGGTGCAATGACCGTATGAGTATGTCAGACAGTCTATGCCCACCATGCGCCCGCCTGAACTCCATCGCTTCAACCCCTTGCCATCTGCGTTCTTCGCAGTGCTAGGCGCGTATGCCTTCGTGCTGCCCGCAATGGCGGTGGACTATGTGAAGGACATCAAGCCCTTGCTCAAGGAGCGCTGCATTTCCTGCCATGGCACCGTGAAACAAAAAGGCGATCTGCGGCTCGATGCCGGCGCTTTGATTCAAAAGGAGGTTCACCACGACTTGCTCGAACGCATCGCTTCTACGGATGAAGACGAGCGCATGCCGCCGGAAGGCAAACGTTTGAGCGCAGAGCAGATCGAACTGCTGCAGCAGTGGATCGCGGACGGTGCGCCCTTTCCAAAGAATGAAGTGATTCCCAAGAAGCCCTCCGAGCACTGGTCATTCCAACCCGTGCAGAGCCCACCGCTGCCTGCGTCTGCCTTCACTCATCCGATCGACACCTTCGTGTTCGGCCAACGCAAGGCCTCGCCTCAGGCGAATCCATTGGCGTTGCTGCGCCGTATGCATCTCTATCTCACCGGCCTGCCGCCGACGATTCAAGAACAGGAGCGCTTCGCCAAATCGGGCGATCTGAACGCCGTGATCAATGACCTGCTCACACGCCCCGAATACGGTGAGCGCTGGGCGCGGCACTGGCTGGATGTGGTGCGTTATGCGGACAGCAACGGCTACGAGCGCGATGCCGAGAAGCCCTTCGTCTGGCGTTACCGCGACTACGTCATCGAATCACTCAATCAGGACAAACCATTCGACCGCTTCGTTTTGGAACAGCTCGCCGGCGATGAACTGCCGGACCGTTCCGTTTCATCCGTCATCGCCACTGGCTTTCTGCGCCTCGGTCATTGGGACGACGAACCTGCGGATCGTGCCGCAGACCGCTATGATCAGCTCGACGATATCGTCAGCACCACCGGGCAGGCCTTTCTCGGCCTCACTATCGGTTGCGCACGCTGTCACGACCACAAGTTCGAGCCGCTGGCCACTCGCGATTACTACAGCCTTGTCGCCGTCTTCAATCCCCTCCAACGACCCGCCAAAGGACGCAAAGAACTCACCGTCCCCATCAATGGCACGGAAGTGTACACTTGGAATGAACCCTCCTCCAAAGCCCCCGAAACCCATGTCCTCGTTCGCGGCTCACCCACCCGCTTTGGCGATCTCGTCGGGCCTGCGGTGCCTGCCATTCTCGTCAAACAGCAGCCGCAGTTTCCATCGGGTGAAAAGACCACCCTGCGTCGCCTTGGCCTCGCCCAATGGATCGCTAGCCCTCAAAACCCGCTCACCGCCCGCGTCATCGTGAACCGCGTCTGGCAGCAGCACTTCGGCCAAGGATTCGTGACCACCGCGAATGATTTCGGGCTCATGGGGGCCGCCCCCTCACAGCCTGAACTGCTAGACTGGCTCTCGCACTGGTTCATGCATGACGCTGGCTGGTCGTTGAAAAAGCTGCACCACCTCATCCTCACCAGCCAAACATGGCAGATGAGTAAATCCTCGGACTCGCTCATGCGCTACCGCCGCCTTGAAGTTGAAGCCATCCGCGACTCTATGCTCGCCGTCAGCGGCCAGCTCAATCCAAAGCGTTTTGGCCCCGCGATGAAGCCCGGCATTCCCAAGGCCGCTCTCGAAGCCAACACCGACAAGGAAAAAGTCTGGCAGCCCTCGGACGAACGCGAAGCCTCGCGTCGCAGCATTTACGCCTTCATCAAACGCGGCCTCGTCATCCCCATGCTCGAAACCCTCGACCTCGCCGACACCGTCAGCAGCTGCCCCCAGCGCCAGGTCACCACCGTCGCACCGCAGGCGCTCAGCCTCTTCAACGGGGAATTCGTCAACCAGCAGGCACAGCACTTCGCCACACGATTGAAGCGCGAGGCTGAGTATGATCCCGAAAAGCAGATCACCCTCGCATGGAAGCTCGCTCTCTGCCGCAATCCCTCACCTGATGAGCTGGCGAAGATGCGCACCTTTCTTCAAGACCAACCGCTGGAACAAGCCTGCCGGGTGATTCTGAATCTGAACGAGTTTGTTTATCCCGAGTAAAACGATGAACCGCCCTCTCACACGACGCGAATACTTGATGCGTGCCACTGGCGGCTTTGCCGGACTGGCGCTGGCAGATTTGATGGCAACCGATGCACTCGCTGCATCGCCGCTGTCGGAAAAGCGCCCGCATTTTCCTGTGAAGGCCAAGCATTGCGTCTTCCTCTTCATGAATGGCGGGCCGAGCCAGGTGGACACCTTTGATCCGAAACCAGCCCTCAAGAAATACCACGGCATGCCTTATCATGGCGATGCGAAGGTGGGATCCAACGGCCGCGCCGTGGGACATCTGATGCAGTCGCCCTTTGAGTTCAAGAAACACGGTCAGAGCGGCCTTGAGATCAGCAGCCTCTTTCCACACACCGCCATGCACGCTGATGATTTGTGCGTGATCCGCTCGATGCACGCTGACACGGCCGCGCATGCCTCTGGCTGCTTGCAGATGAACACCGGCAGCATCTTCATCGGTAAGCCTTGCCTTGGCTCATGGCTCAACTACGGCCTCGGCACCGCCAATCAAGACCTGCCGGGCTTCGTGGTGATGACGGACCCGCGTGGCGGACCCATCGGCAGCGCATCCAACTGGACTGCGGGCTACATGCCAGCCGCGTATCAGGGCACCCTCTTTCGCAGCGGAGGTTCCCCCCTGCTGGATCTCGCGACACCCGCAGGCACAAGCGACCGCACCCAACGGCGCAGTCTCGATCTGCTCAAGTCCTTGAATGAAGAACACCTCAAGCGGCATCCCGAAGAGACGGAACTGATGGCCCGCATCGAATCCTACGAACTGGCCTATCGCATGCAGACGGAAGCCATGAGCGTGGTTGATCTCGATAGCGAGGACGCCGCCACCCGTGAGATGTATGGCCTCAATGACAAGCGCACCGCCGACTTTGGCCGCAAATGCCTCATCACGCGCAAGCTCATCGAAAAAGGCGTGCGCTTCATCCAACTCTACTCAGGCGGCGGCCACATCGAAGACACCTGGGACGGCCACAACGACTGCATCACCAATCACACCCTGCACGCCGGTGAAACCGACCAGCCCATCGCCGCGCTGATCGCCGATCTCAAACGCACCGGCCTGTGGGATGAAACCCTCCTAGTCTGGGGCGGCGAATTCGGTCGCACCCCCACCAGCGAAGGCGTGGGCAAACCCGGCCGTGATCACGACTGGCATGGCTTCTCCATGTGGATGGCTGGAGCAGGCGTTAAAGGTGGCCAGGCCATCGGTGCCACCGACGAACTCGGCTTCAAAGCTGTAGAAGACCGTTGTCACGTCAGCGACCTGCACGCGACGATCCTGCATCTCATGGGCATCGACCACTCTCGCCTCAGTTATCTCCATCAAGGACTAGATCAACGCCTCACCGGCGTCGAGGACCGCAGGGTGATCACCCGGGCACTGGCGTAGGACACGAGGCTTTTGTTTGATCAAATGGCATTCGAGATGCGTTTTCGTCTGCCTCCCGATCATGAAACAACTCGCTTCGTTCCTTTTCATCGCGCTCGTCGGTCTCCATGCCGAGACGCCACGCCCCATCGCCTCGACGTTGCAGCCGTTTGTGGATGACAAAGTGCTCGCCGGAGCCGTCACCATCGTGGCCGACAAGGACAAGGTTCTCGACATTAGCACCGTCGGCTGGGCCGACATCGCCGCCAAAAAGCCCATGACAAAGGATGCCATGTTCTGGATCGCCTCCATGAGCAAACCTATCACCGCCACGGCCTTCATGATGCTCGTCGATGAGGGAAAAGTGTCCCTCGATGACCCCGTCGAAAAATACCTGCCCGAGTTCAAAGGACAGATGGTTATTGCTGAAAAAGACACAAACCATGTGCTGCTTGTCCGCCCCAAACACCCCATCACCGTGCGCAACGTACTCAGCCACACCAGCGGTCTGTCGTTTAAGTCAGCCGTGGAAAATCCCACCCTGGACATGCTGCCTTTGCGCATCGCTGTGCTAAGTTATGCAGCCGCTCCGCTGGAGTTTGAGCCGGATACGAAATACCAGTATTCCAATGCCGGCATCAATACCGCCGCCCGCATTATCGAAGTCATCTCCGGCATGAGCTACGAAGACTTCATGCAGCAGCGCCTCTTCACTCCGCTCGGCATGATAGATACCACATTCTGGCCCAATGAATTACAGGAAAATCGCATCGCCCTTTCCTACAAGCCGAACAAAGACAAAACCGACCTTGAGGCTGTCCCTGTTAGCCAGCTCCATTACCCCCTGCACGATCACATCCGCCAGCCCATGCCCGCTGGTGGTTTGTACAGCACAGCTGCGGATGTGGCGAAATTCTGCCAGATGCTTCTCAATGCTGGCCAATTCAACGGCAAGCGCTACATTTCCGAAGCCGCGCTCAAGCAGCTCCAGACCAAACAAACCGGTGAGGGCCTCGCGGCCTACAGCCTCGGCTTCTCACTCAACGGCACCTCCTTCGGCCACGGCGGCGCGCATGCCACGAGCATGAACATCGATCCCGCCAAAGGCATCGCCACCGTTTTCATGGTGCAGCACACTGGCGGATGGAGAACCGATGACGGCAAGAAGATTCTCTCCACGTTTCAGGCGGCCGCTGCGGATCGCTTCACCAAACCTTGATCTCTTTCAATCCAACGCACATGAAATCACCAACCTTCCTCACCCTGCTTCTAGCTGCGTCTCTGCACGCGCAGACGCCTGCTCCCGCCGTCAAACCTGCTCCGCTTCCAAAACGTGCACCGACTGTCGCAAATGTGCCTTATGGTTCGCATGAGCGGCAGGTGCTCGATTTTTACAAAGCGGATTCGTCGAAGCCCACGCCGTTGCTGTTCTTCATCCATGGTGGCGGTTGGGTCGCGGGAGATAAGTCTGGTGTTGGCGAACTCGAAGCCTGCCTGAAGGCCGGCATCTCCGTCGTCTCCATCAACTACCGCTACTCTTGGCAAGCGCAGCTTGCGGGCGTGATGCCGCCCGTGCAGTGGCCACTGGAGGATGCTGCGCGTGCTTTGCAGTTCGTGCGCAGCCGCGCGGTGGAATGGAACATCGACAAGCAGCGTATTGGTGCAAGCGGTGGCTCCGCGGGGGCCTGCTCCAGCCTCTACCTCGCCTTCCACGACGACATGGCCGATCCGAAGAGCAGCGATCCCATTGCCCATGAATCCACGCGTCTCTGGTGCGCGGCGGTCAGCGGTGCGCAGACCTCGTTGGATCCCAAGCAGCTCAAGGAATGGACGCCGAACAGCCGCTATGGCGGCCATGCTTTTGGCTTCATGGACCCGAACGAGCGCAAGACCCGCGACACACGCTTTGCCGAGTTTTTGGAGAAGCGCGAGTCGGTGTTGAAGTGGATCAAGATGTACTCACCTTATGAGCTCGTCAGCAAGGACGACCCGCCGGTCTATCTTTACTACGGCAGTGCACCGGCCATCGGCCAGGAGCAGAAAGATCCCACCCACACCTCGAACTACGGCGTCAAACTTCAGGAACACTGCCGTGAAATCGGTGATGAATGCGAGCTCGTTTATCCCGGTGCGCCGGATGTGAAGCATAAGGGCATTGCGGAGTTTTTGATTGAGACACTGAAGAAGTAATGAACACGAAAAAAGACGCACAACGAGTTTTGCTCAAGGTCGCGCTCATTGCTACCACGCTAATCAATGTGGTTGTTGTAGCGGCTGCTGCATGGTCACGCCAGTCGATTGGTGCAGCGATGGATCGTTACGTAGCGGAATTTGCCAGCCGCCCCGTTGAGCTTGCATTCATTCAACCTATCCAGCAGGTGATCACGCCGTTGATTCATATTCTGCTGATTGTGAGCCTTGTGAATCTGGTCGTCACTGCCTGGTTCTACCGTCTTTATGGAAAAGACCACTCTCAAACCGCGTAATGCCAATCCATGAAACTCGCTCTCTCACTCCTTTTACTCACCTCTATCGCCTTTGCCGCCGACACACCGGCGAAGAAGGCTGAAGCTCCTGCTGCCAAGGCTCCGGCCAAGAAAGTCTATCCGAAGAATCCGCCGCCGACGGTGGCAAATCTGAAGTATGGGCCGGCTGAGCGAAACGTGCTCGATTTCTGGCAGGCGAAGTCGGACAAGCCGACGCCGCTGCTGTTTTTCATCCATGGCGGCGGCTGGATGGGCGGAGACAAGGCGGGCATTGCCGTGGAGCCGTTTTTGAAGGAAGGCATTTCCGTTGTTTCGATCAACTACCGCTACATCTCGCAGGCGCAGGACGTAGTGCCACCGGTAAAAGCACCGCTGACGGATGCGGCGCTGGCTTTGCAGACTGTGCGCAGCAAGGCGGCGGAGTGGAACATCGACAAACTGCGCATTGGCGCCAGTGGTGGCTCAGCAGGTGCATGCAGCAGCCTATGGCTGGCTTTCCATGACGACATGGCCGATCCGAAGAGCAGCGACCCCATCGCGCGTGAATCGACCCGGCTTTACACGGCTGCTGTGAACGGACCGCAGACGACGCTGGATCCCAAGCAGATGCGCGAGTGGACACCGAACAGCAAGTATGGCGGCCATGCTTTCAGCAAATCGGGTGAGTTCAAAAACTTCGATGACTTCGTGGCGGCACGCGAGCGCATCCTGCCTTGGATCAATGAATACTCGCCCTACGCGCTTGTATCGTCCGACGATCCGCCGGTGTACTGTTACTTTGGCTCACCTCCGGCCATCGGCCAGGAGCAAAAGGACCCGACACACACAGCGAACTTTGGCGTGAAACTGCAGGAACATTGCAAAGAAAAAGGCGTGGCCTGCGAGGTCGTTTATCCTGGAGCGACGGATGTGAAGTACAAGACGATCAACGATTTCCTCATCGCCAAGCTCAAGGAAGCAAAGTGAGAGCATCTGCCATTTACCATCATAATTATGAAACTCAATTCACTCACTCTTAGCAGCCTCTTGCTGGCTGTTTGTCTTGTCTCCCGTGCTGAAGACTCCGCCTTCCGGCCGATCTTCAATGGCAAGGATCTCACCGGCTGGTACGGCCTGAATCCGCACTCCGTCGTCAAACTCGAAGGCGAGAAGAAAGCCGAAGCGCTCAAGAAGATGCGCGATGAATTCGCCAAAGACTGGAAGGTGGAGAACGGCGAACTGGTCAACGACGGCCACGGCCCGTATGCCACCACTGAAGAGGAGTTTGGCGACATCGAGTTCCTCATCGAATACAAAACCGTGGCAGGAGCTGACAGCGGGATCTACCTGCGTGGCGCACCCCAGGTGCAGATCTGGGACAAGTCTCAGATTTTTGATCCGGCCAAACCGACACGCAGGCCGCACCTTGGTTCCGGCGGTCTGTTCAACAACACCCCTGACACCCCGGGACGCGATCCCTTGGTGGTGGCTGACAAGCCCATGGGTGAGTGGAACAGCTTTCGCATTCGCCAGATCGGCGCACGCACCTGGGTGTGGCTGAATGACAAGCTCGTCGTGGATGGCAACGTGATGGAAAACTACTATGACAAGACCCAGCCGCTGCCCGCGAAGGGCCCGATCATGCTGCAGACTCACGGCGGCGAGATCCGCTGGCGCAATCTGAAGGTGCGTGAAATCGGGGCGGAGGAGGCCAAGAAGATCCTCGCCGAAGCCGACGCGAAGAAGTGATCCGATCAGTCTAAAATGAAAAAAGCCGCAGAGGGATCACCTCTGCGGCTTTTTGATTTTGCGAAACGGTTACTTGTTCAGCACGAGGCGGAGCGTGCCATTGTGGACCTCCAGCGACTGGATGCCAGCGAGGAATTTTTGAAGCGCAGGATCGGTCTCCACGTTTTCAGCCACGAGATCCACGCCCTTGAGGTCACCGATCCAGCTGTTTGGCAGGGAGATGCCGCCGAGGCTGAGGTCGTCGAGTTTCAGCGACAGCTTGTGCTCAGCCGAAAGGCTTGTGCCGAAGGTGAAGCGGAGGCGAATCTTTTGGTTTGGCACGATCGGGAAATCTTCCGGGGCGGTGAAAATGACTGCAGCGGAGACCTGGCCTTCGCCAAACTTCACCTGCACGGTCTCGCCGAGCTGCTGCTGGGCGAGGTAGGCGTTCACTTCACGCTCGTTGACGACGATGGTGCGGTTTGCCTCATCGGGCGGAATGGCGGCAGGATTGTTCAGGACCTGCAGCTTGTTGTCGAACTCCGCTTTCTCCGTGGCGGTCAGGCTCACGGGAGTCATGGCGGAGGGGTAGAAGGTTTGTTTGACCCAGTATGCGCCGGTGGCGGCGGCGATGCCCGCGCAGCCGAGGACGACTGCGAGGGTGATGAGCACGACTTTCTTGGTGGAGCGCGCACGCGGTGCGGCGGGCGCTGCGGTTTCAGGGACGGTTTGCATGGTGGTGAGTTTGGATGCTTTCCAAGCTAGAGTATTCATTCTGACTGAAAAATGCCAGCTACAGGTTGCTCGCCAGTTTGTAAGGCATTGACTCCGCACGCTGGCCTTGGGAACATCTGAAGTAACCATGAAATACATACTCGCACTCGACCAGGGCACCACCAGCTCACGCGCGATCCTCTTCAACCACGACGGCGGCATTGTGGCGACGGCCCAGAAGGAATTCCGGCAGATCTTCCCAAAACCGGGCTGGGTGGAGCATGATGCGCAAGAAATCTGGGCCACGCAGGCCGGGGTGGCCTCTGAAGTGCTGCACAAAGCGCGGGCGAAGGCCGCTGACGTGGCCGCCATTGGCATCACGAACCAGCGGGAGACGACCGTGGTGTGGGATCGCAAAACCGGGAAGCCGATCTGCAACGCCATCGTCTGGCAGGACCGCCGAACGGCCACGATCTGCGACAAGCTGCGCGCTCAGAAACTCGACAAGCTCATCCAGCGCAAAACCGGCCTCGTCGTGGATGCCTACTTCTCAGCCACGAAGGTGCAGTGGATTCTGCAAAATGTGAAAGGGGCCAAGGCTCGCGCTGCCAAGGGTGAGCTCGCCTTTGGCACCATCGACTCCTGGCTGCTGTGGAATCTCACCGGCGGCAAGGTGCATGCCACGGATGTCAGCAATGCCTCGCGCACGATGCTCTATGACATTCGCAAAGGCACCTGGGATGACGAGCTGTTGAAGATCTTCGACGTGCCACGCTCCATGCTGCCGGAGGTGCGGGATTCGAGCGGTGAGTTTGGTGCGACATCGCTGCTTGGCGGTTCGATTCCCATTGCGGGCATCGCGGGAGATCAGCAGTCGGCGTTGTTTGGCCAGATTTGCACTAAGCCCGGCATGGTGAAGAACACCTATGGCACGGGCTGTTTCATGCTGATGAACACTGGCACCAAACCGATCAATTCCAAAAACAAACTGCTCACCACCGTGGCCTGGCGCATCAATGGGCGCACCGAATACGCGCTGGAGGGCAGCGTGTTCATTGCCGGCGCGGCGATCCAGTGGCTGCGCGATGGTTTGGGCATCATCCGTCAGTCGGCGGATGTTGAGGCTCTGGCCGCGAGTGTGCCTGACACCGGTGGCGTTTATCTTGTGCCAGCGTTTGCAGGACTCGGGGCACCGCATTGGGATGCCTATGCGCGTGGCACACTTCTGGGCTTGACGCGCGGTACGACGGCGGCACACATCGCGCGCGCGACACTGGAAGGCATTGCCTTGCAGGTCATGGACATCTTGAAGGCCATGGAGGCCGACGCGGGCATCAAGCTGAAGGAACTGCGCGTCGATGGTGGTGCCAGCGTGAACAATCTGCTCATGAAGCTGCAGTGCGACCTGCTGGGGGTTCCTGTCGTTCGACCCAAAGTGAATGAAACCACGGCACTCGGTGCGGCCTGCCTCGCGGGACTTGCCGTGGGCTATTGGAAGAATCTGGCCGACATCGCGAAGCACTGGCAGGTGGACCGCAAATTCAAGCCCAGCATGAAAGCTGCCGCCCGCACCCAGATCACGCAGGGCTGGAACCGGGCGCTGGGCCGTGCCAAGGGATGGGAGGAGAAATCGGCGTGAAGCACACCGCTTGGATCAATCCGCCCTGCCCGCTACTGCCGGAGGAGAACCGGCACTACGATCACACGGACATCGAGGCGTTGAATCATGAGCGTGGGCCGCTGTTTTATGAAACGGCGCTGCACTATGCGCAGAGTTTATGGCGCGAAGGATTTCCGGCCAAAAGCATTCTCATCATCAACCGTGCGCTGTCGCTGCCGCTGAGGGCCGATGAGCCCGTTCTCGCCAAATGGCCGCTGCCCTATCTGGCGCTGGTGTGGATCATGCAGCACCGGGTTGAGGGCCAGTTCATTGGCAACCCGCGCCGTCACTGGCAGCACCTAGCCACGCGCATGGTGGAGCCGAACAAGGAGCTGCGCATCTGGCGTGCCTGGGCCTGCTGGTATCTTGCGCAGTTGATCCTGCCGGAGGCTGAGTTTCCATCGGATCAGAAACAAATCCGCAAAGAGCAGATCGTGGAGCCCACGCAGGGACAGATCGCCGCGCATTTGCACCGTCTCTCACCGGCGCGGGATGAGGATGTCTGGCGGCATGCTTTGAGCACGATTCAAACGCACCGAGAACCGCTCAGCGCCCGCATTCGCCGGATTGGTGCCCACGAGCTGCCCACGGTGCAGCGTCTGGGGCATGAAATCTGGCATGCGTATTATCCCGGCATCATCAGCGTGGAGCAGATTCGCTACATGCTTTCCATCTGGTATCAGCCCGGCTCCATGGCGCATGAGATGCAGGCGCGCGATGTGTGGTATGCGCTCGTCGAAATCGCCGGACCAAAACCTGTTGGATACATTTCCTTTGAGAAGCTCCTCTTTGAGCCGGTGCTCTTCATCAACAAGCTCTACCTGCTGCCTGAAGTGCACGGCCATGGGCTTGGGGGAATCACTCTTCGATGGACCGAGGACCGTGCTCGTGAGATGTGCTGCAAAGTTGTGCGCCTCCGCGTGAACAAACGCAACGCCCCGGCCATCCGCTCCTATTTGCGTGCGGGTTTTCGCTTCACCGAAGACATCGTCAGCGACATCGGCAGCGGGTTTGTGATGGATGATTATGTGATGGAGAAGGCGGTGTGAATTGGAGATCGTCTTTGACACTCATCCACACGCATTCCATCTCACCAAGTGATCCCACTCGACCTCTCTCTCGCTGAAGTTCCCCGCATGCCCGCGAATGCCGCGCGGCTGCTGGGCAAGGAGGGTGTGACGACGGTGGCGGATGTGGTCGCTCTGATGCCATCCCGGCATGAGGACCGGCGGCAGATGCAGGCGCTGGCGTTTCATGCGGGATTGGTGCCGACGTGCCACCACGTTCTGATCACGAAGACGGGGAACAAGTTCTTCGGCAGGGCGGGCGTGTTTGAGGCGGTGGTGAGGCATGCGACGGGGCTGCTGGGGCAGCAGCTCACGCTGAAGTGGTGGAACATGCCGTTCATGAGCCGGGTGCTGGCGGAGGGGCAGGAGCTGATCGTCTATGGTGTGATCAAGGACACGAAGGGCCGGCTGAGCATGGCGCATCCCGAGTATGAGATCGTCAAAGGCGGTGCTGATGATGATGCGGGGCAGATTCACACTGGGCGCATCACGCCGATCTACCGGCTGAAGGGGGCGATGACGCAGAAAGCCCTGCGCGTGGCGGCGTGGCATGTGATGCAGGCGCTGCCGGAGTCGTTCATCGAAGATCTGCTGCCGGTACCGAGCGGGGAAGGGGAGTTTGCGGGCATGTCGCGTTCGAAGGCACTGCGGGAGGTGCATTTCCCATCCAGCATGGAGAATTTGGAGCAGGCGCGGCGCTACCTTGCGTTGCAGGAGTTTTATGGTTACCAGCTGCGGGTGGCACGGCGGAAGAGGCGGGTGATCGAATCTGGCGGGCGCAGGCAGGTGGGCACGGGCGAGCTGCTGCGAGACTTTTTCAACGAGCTGCCGTTTCAGCTCACCCAGGCGCAGCAGCGTTGTCTGGATGAGATTCATCGAGACATGGCCTCGGGCAATCCGATGAACCGCCTGCTGCACGGCGATGTGGGCAGCGGCAAAACGGTGGTGGCCTTTGCTGCGATGCTGCGTGCGGTCGAATCAGGCCGGCAGGCGGTGCTGATGGCGCCGACGCAGATTTTGGCCGAGCAGCATGCACGCAATGCACGCAAGTGGCTGGAACCGCTGGGACTGCGCGTGGCGCTGAGGACGGGGTCGAAGCGCGAGGATGGGGATGGCGTGGAGCTGATGCGCGGAAAGAGCAGCTCGGCGAAACCCGAGATTGTCATCGGCACGCATGCGCTGCTGCATGACGCGGAGCTGATGCACAACACGGGGATTGTCGTCATCGATGAGCAGCACAAGTTTGGCGTGGCGCAGCGGGCGAAGCTGATCCGCAAGGGGGATACGCCGGATGTTCTGGTGATGACTGCCACGCCGATCCCGCGCACGCTGACGCTGACGATCTACGGTGATTTGGAGGTCTCTACGATCGACCAGAAGCCTCGCGATGGGGTGAAGATCATCACGAAGGTGCGTCCGAAAACCAAGCTGAAGGAGGCGGCCAAATTTCTGCGTGAGCAGATCGAGGAAGGGCGGCAGGGGTACATCGTGTACGCGCTGATCGACGAATCGGAAAAGATAGAGGCTGGCGCAGCGACGAAGGGACATGAGGAGTGGTCCAAGCTGCTGGCACCGTGCGAGGTGGGTCTGCTGCATGGCCGGATGAGCGCGGAGGAGAAGGAGGAGGTGATGAAGCGATTTCGTGCGGGCAAGCTGGATGCACTGGTCTCGACGACAGTGATCGAAGTGGGCATCGATGTTCCAAACGCGACGGTGATGTTCATTCATGACGCGGGCCGTTTTGGGCTGGCGCAACTGCACCAGCTGCGTGGCCGTATCGGCCGCGGGGCGCACACGAGCTACTGCGTGCTGTTTGTGGATGACAAGGACGAGGAAAACCGGCAGCGGCTGGCGATCATGGAGGAGACGAGCGACGGCTTTCAAATTGCCGAGGAAGACCTGAGGCGGCGTGGGCCGGGGGATGTGCTGGGCCATGCGCAGAGCGGGCAGGCACCGCTGCTGTTTGGTGAACTGCTGGCAGATACACGGCTGGTGCGTCTGGCGCGGCAGCTTGCCGAACGGACGCTGGACGAAGATCCGCAGCTTTTGCGTCCGGCACTGGCGGTGTTCCGGGATGAGCCGGTGGTGGCGGAAAAGGCGCAAGCGATGATGCAGTAATTCGGGTTGGTTAACCTTGTTTAAGGCAAGGTTTAGTTAAGGAGGCTTGACGATTGAGGCTTTTACCCGGTCTGTACTCAGTGTCATGCATCCTCTTGCTCCCAGTTGCGCTCCCATAGCGCTGGTGGACCAAACCGAAATCGTTCGTAAACGGCGTCGGCGTGGGAAGCCGAGCATGATCACGATGCTGCGCTTGGCTGTTGTGTCTGCAGCCGCCTTGGGTGTCACGGCGTTTGTGCTGTGGCTAAAAAAAGAGACGCCGCACCCCAGTGCCGCTATTGCTGTCCGTGAATCGCCGTTCGTCCAGGCGCGGAGTTTGAAGTCGCCATTGGAGACAGTGCAGTCCTCCGGGCTAGCGGCTTATGGGCTGAAGAAAAATCCTGTGCCGACACCCGCTCCCGCAGTGGTGCTGGCTCCGCCACAGGTCCAAGCGCCAGTCGTGAAACAAACACCCCCGGTGTGGCTGCTAGCGGACATCCCCGAATTTGCTGATGCTAAGAATGCCGGGTTGTCTGCTGCCCAGACGATCGACCAGCTGCGGCAAAGCCTGCGTGAATCGGGTGCCCGGCAGATGGGGCAGTCGGTGCGTTTTGGGATGCTGAACCTGTCCGAACTGATGGCCATGGATGCCAGAGCGTGGACGGCGAGTCTGAACACGCCCGTCGCTAGCGAGAACCGCGCCTCGGCGATGCTGCTGACCTTCTATCTTACTTATCTTGATCGTGCAGGAAACGGAGCGGGGGTGAAAACACTGCTGCAAGCCATGGAGCAGGGCATGTCAGAGGAGAACGCTGTGAGGGAGTTTATCCTGGCTGGGCGCAGTGTGGCAGAGCTGGAACGTGAGATGGGACGGGTGTTTGCGGATGCCGGAGTGGAGCTTCAGTTTACGCGGCGTGGTGGTCTGGCCATGAGGCCTTGACGAATTCCGGGGGAGAATCCTTTTGCCCCGTCTGGTTTTTGCCTTTAATCCGTGGGCATCTCCATGAAAACTTCCTGGCCCATCCGCCTTGTGCGTGCGCTGTTCTTTGCGTTCTCCGTTTTCATTGGCATCGCGATCGCCCTTGGCTTGGACCAGGACGCCTGGGTCGGAGCGTTGAGTGGCGCGGTTTTCATGGGCATGCTGGTGGTGCTGGATGTGCTGCTGGCGCATTTCACCCTGCGGGATTTTTCCCACGCCACGCTGGGGCTTGCGGTGGGGCTCTTCTGCGCATGGCTGATCACGCGCATCGGCGTGTTCCAGCTCGCCTATTTCCAAAATCACGAGGAGGGTGTGGCGCTGCAAAACGTCGCGGAGATCTGCATCTATGGGACTCTGGCGTTTTTTGGGGTCACATTTGCGCTGCGCAGTGACCGGGACCAGTTTGCCTTTCTGATCCCATACATCCGGTTCCGCCGAGACGGCTCTGAAGGTGAACCGCTGCTGCTGGACGCGAACGTCGTCATGGATGCCCGGCTGCCAGGTATGTTTGCCACCGGATTTCTCAGCGGTGCCGTCGTGGTGCCGCGTTGCGTTTTAGACGGGCTCCAGCATCTGGCAGACTCCCCCGAGGTGGCGCAATCTCTGCGGGGGAAGAGAGGTCTGGAGATGATGGAAAAACTGCGGGCAAGGCCTGAGATGAAAGTTTCCATTCATGAAGACGGCACATCCGATGCCTCGGTGGAAGTGCGGCTGGTGACGCTGGCGCGTGAGCTGAACGCCCGCCTGCTGACCAGTGATGACAATCTCGCCAAGGTGGCCCGGCTGCGTGGCATCACGGTGCTCAGCCTGCGCGAACTGGTCGCAGCCTTGAATCCAGAACTCAGCGTGGGCGATGAACTGCGGCTGCCGCTGACCAAACCGGGCAAGGACAAGAACCAGGCGGTGGGCTATCTGCCAGATGGTGCCATGATCGTCGTGAACAATGCGGCCGCGCAGATCGGGCAGACGGTGGATGTGGTGGTTTCGGGCACCCTGCCGACCAGTGCCGGAAGGCTGATCTTTGCTGAGATCAAACCGGCCGCGTGACGCGCCTGCGCTGCAACAAGCCTGCTGAGATAGCCAGCATCACCAGCAAAGCCGACTGAGGCTCTGGAACCAAGGTGATGGACATGATGGAGGCCGCGCTGGTGGAGATGCGCGAGGCGTACATGCTGGAGGGATTGTCCAGCGGGAGATCAGGAATGAATGTCCAGCCAAAGGAGTCGGAGCCCTGATAGAGACCGCCGCGATCAAAGAGTGCTGCATTGAAATCGCTGCCATCCCCAGTGGTGTTGTTGGTGTCGAACATGCCATCAATGCTGTAGTTCACGCCAGCCAGTTTCCAGATGCCGCCGTCATTGACGAATACGCCGCCGCCGGAATCGCCGTTGGAAAGGGTGGCTTCTTCGGCGGTTCCACTGGCACTGAATGAGGCGGTGAGCAGATCGCCGATCGCGCTCGAATAAATGCCGCTGACTGTGTTCGTGCCCCAGCGCGCGGTACCATCAGGGCTGCTATCCTGCCAGCCATGCAGTATCCCGCCGACGAGGATATCCGCCCCGCGTGGACCGCCTCTGCCGTTGATCTCCATGGTCAGACCTGTTTCAGAGGATCCCGTGTAAAGGGGGGCATAGTAGGCAAAGGTTTCCTGAATTTTGAAGATGCGCAGGTCAGTGCCAGCGATGTCCCAATAGCCGATGCCGCTGTTGGCTGCGGTGTCGATGTTGTAGGTCACGTCCGCGCCACCACTGAAAATGCCGTTTTGTGTGAAGGTGCTGCCCTGAGTGCCGAAATGCTGCGCGGTGATGAAGTACTGCGGCGCGATCATGGTGCCGAGGTAGGCGCCGTAGGTACCTTCGTACTGCCAGCCTGAATTGGCAAAGATGCCGGTGGGGGCCGTGATGTTGTGATTGGGATCGGCGGTGGCTTCAAACACGATCGCACGACCTTGTGTGAGGCCCAAGCATAGCGAGGCAAACATTGCGCACATGATGCGCGAGCTCATGGAGGCTGATGCTTTGGAGGCCAAGAACATCAAGTAATGTCTCACCATGTTTATGAATTACCATAAAACTCTGCTGAATTGCCTTAATTTTGTCCCCGCATGCAGCCTCAAAACCCGATTTGTAAGTGGCATGACCTTTGATCGGTGAAAACCTGCTCGACACACTGATCATTTTTGTTATGGATGGCAGGATTGTGACGCAAAAATGAAAAAGGGTTCATTCATCAACATGCTAGGTGCCTGCATTCTCCCACCGATTGTCGGCGTGGGGATTTGCTGGGGTATCATCCAGCTTTTGAAGAACCATGAAATGTTTCGTTTGGATGCGGTCACACCACCCATGGCCACGGACAGCAAAGTGGGACAAGGCAAGCTGAGCGAGAAAAGTGCTGAGATCCGTGCCGCGCTGCCTTTGGATGCGACATTTGACCCGGTGCGACCGCTGCCAGTGACGCCGAATGCGGAGAAAGCCGCCCTGAAACGTGCGGCGGAGGACGCCAAGGTGAAACCGGTCATTCCAACGAAGCCGTCCAACGGGGACTCCGGGGTGGCCGCCGCCAAGAAGTCTGACAAGCCCGCTCCTGTTATCGCCTTCAAAATGCCTGTCTGGCGTCCGATCCTTGATCCAATCACGGATCACTGGACTCGTCTGATGCCGCGCACTGAGGCGTTGCCTCAAGCGTATCAAGCTGTGCTCAACGATGACGCTGCCCACCTTGCCAAGATCATCGCCATGGGCATTTCCCCCAACGAAATGACATTGGGCGGGGATACGCCACTGTGTGCCGCCGTGCGCATGGGACGTGCGGATTGTGTGCATGTGCTGGCGCTCTCCGGAGTGAACCTGAACCAGCCGGCGCATGAAAAGCAGCCACCGATAGCGATTGCCTCCCTGCGCCGGAATGTTCCCGTGTTGCAGGCGCTGCTGGATTTTGGCGTCGATCCCAACACACGTTTCAACACACCTATTCAGAAGCAGGTCATTGATCGCTGCACGATCAAGGATCTTCGAAACGCCATGGAAAGCGATCGTGGGATCACCCCCATGATCTGCTGTGCTGCGCGCGGGGATGTGGAAGGCGCGGTCACCTTGATGCGTGCGGGCGGCAAGCCTGGAATGGGCACCACACGCTATCACCGCTACCCAATCAATTTTGCCGCCACGCAGGGGTATCTGTTTCTGATGCGTGTCCTACTGGGTCGTGATCCGGAGTCGGAGCCCGATACGCTCGTGACCGTCGATCTTTCCAGTCAGCGTGCTTGGGTGACCAAGCAGGGGCGCATCATCAACCACACCATGGTTTCCACCGGGCGCGAAGGCTATGGCACACCGGCAGGGCGCTATGTAATCACCGACAAGCACACCTCCCATGTCTCCACGCTCTACCATGTGGCCATGCCTTGGTTCATGCGCTTGAACTGCGGGGCGATCGGCCTGCACAGCGGGTATGTCACGGGGCAGCCCGCGTCACATGGCTGCATCCGTCTTCCCTACGAGAAGGCGAAGCAGTTCTTCAGCCAGGTGCGTGTGGGCGACGAGGTGGAGATTGTTTACTGAGCGGGGCAGTTGTTCAGACGCCGATGAAGCGGCTCAGCGACTGTGCTGAAGGCAACTGTAAACGGCTCGGTCCTACAGCGTTTTCAGCAGCTTGTCGTGGATGCCGTCGAAGCCGCCGTTGCTGAAAACCACGATCACATCGCCCGTGCGAGTTTCCTGTTTCAGACGATTCACGATGGCATCGGTGTCTGCTTCAAACCAGCAGGGTTTGCCGCGTGCGGTGACGGATTGAGCCACCTTGGCGGTGTCCAGGCGTTGATCTGCCGCGACCTTTTCGGGATTGGCGACTGCGGCGATGACGGAGCCGTCGGCTTCGGTCAGGGCTTCGATCAGTTCATTCTGCAGTACGTTGCGGCGGCTGGTGTTTGAGCGTGGTTCGAACAGCGCCCAAAGGCGGCGACCGTCATAACGCTGGCGCAGGCCGCGCAGTGTCTCGCGAATGGCGGTCGGGTGATGACCGAAGTCATCAATGATCGTGATGCCGTGGACGGTGCCACGCTCCTGCTGACGACGGCGGATGCCGCGGAAGCTGCTCAGGCCGGCGCGGATTTCATCATCACTCAATCCGGCAAAGCGGGCGGCGCAGACGCACATGGCCGCATTGCGTGCATTGAATTCGCCTACCATGGGTACCTCGAACGCAGCGCCATTGATTTCAAACTGCGTGGCCTCGGGCGTTACGCCGGTGATCTTGATGCGGAAATCGCAGTCTGGTCCCAGTCCCACCGTCTTGAGCGGTGCAGGGCACTTCGCACGCAGGGTCAGGCAGTTGGCGTCGTCACCATTGATCAGGACGAGGCCGTTGCGAGGCACGGTGTTCAAGAAGCGCTGAAACGAGAGCAGGATTTCGTCGAGGTCACGGAAGATGTCCGCGTGATCGAATTCGATGTTGTTCACGATCGCGCACTCCGGCAGGTAGTGCAGGAATTTGCTGCGCTTGTCGAAGTAGGCGGTGTCGTATTCGTCGCCTTCGATCACAAACAGGTCCGAGTGCGTGAAGCGTGCGCCTGATTCGAAATTTTCCGGTACGCCGCCTATCATGAAGCCGGGGTTTTTGCCAGCGTGCTCGTAGATCCACGCCAGCATCGTGGTCGTCGTTGTTTTGCCATGTGTGCCGCTCACCACAAAGCTGCGTTTGCCCTGAATGACTTCACGCTTCAGCATCTCCGCCATGGAGACGTAAGGCAGCTTTTTCTCCAGCAGTGCTTCGAGTTCAGGATTGCCGCGTGAGATCGCGTTGCCTACCACGTACACATCGGCCTGCAGCGGCAGGTTGTCCGGATTGTAGCCTTCGGTCACGGTGATGCCGGCATCACGCAGCACATCGCTCATCGGTGGATAGACTTGATTGTCGGAGCCGCTGATGGTGTGACCGAGGGCGCGCAGGGCGACTGCGGTGGAGCCCATCGCGGTGCCGCAGATGCCGATGAAATGAATGTGCTTGGGAGATGCCATGGAAAAGAAGCGCACGGTTCAAATCCAGGCGCAGGCGTGAACTAAAGCAGGACTTTTTGCCCCCTGCTAAAAGAAAGTTCAGTTCGGCGGGAATAATCGCAGGGGCGGAGGCTCCAACGTTGCGATGGCTCGAATCCCCGCAGCCAGCCAGAACTAACAAACAAACCAAAGTACATCACACCTACCATGAGCACCAAGCACATCATCGCCGCCGCCGCCTTCACCGGTCTCCTTTCCGGTGCCTACGCCGCCCAGACCACCAGCACCCAGAAGGCCGCCAGCCTCGGCGTCTCCATTGAAAAGATGGCGGACAAAGGTCAGCATGCCTGCAAGGGACACAATACCTGCAAAGGACAGGGAGGCTGCAAGTCCGGCGACAACGGCTGCAAAGGCAAGAACTCCTGCAAGGGCAAAGGCGGCTGCAACACCATGCCGAAGAAGTAAGCCGAATCGATTTCCGCAGCCACACGACACCCCCGCGTGTGGCTGCGGCCAATCTTTAAACTTCACATTAGGAACTCCAAAAAATGCCCGCGAACCCTCACAATGGTCACACCGATCTCGGCATCGGTCTCGGCCTCCGTGTGCCGCACTACCGGCATATTCTGGAGAAGAAGCCCGTCTGTGACTGGTTTGAGATCATTTCCGAAAATTTCATGGTCGATGGCGGTCGCCCGTTGGAGGTGCTGGACAGCATTTTGGAGCAGTACCGCGTCGTGCAACACGGGGTGTCGATGTACTTCGGCAATGCCGATCCCCTGAACCGCGACCACCTCAGAAAATTGAAGCGTCTGGTGAAGCGCACCAACACGCCCTGGCTCTCTGATCACCTCTGCTGGGGCAGTGTGGATGGCCGCTGCTCCCACGACCTCCTGCCCATGCCCTACACCCTGAGTGTGGCAAGGCACACCGCCGAGAAAATCAGGCAGGCGCGGGATTTCCTTGAAGTGCCCATCTGCGTGGAAAATGTGAGCAGCTACGCCGAATTCACGCAGAATGAGATGACCGAGTGGGAATTCCTCAACGAAGTCGTTGAGCAAGCTGACTGCGGCATCCTCCTGGATGTAAACAACATCTACGTCTCCTCGCAGAACCACGGCTTCGATCCCTTCGAATACCTCCGTGCAGTGCCGCATCAACGAGTCGGCCAGATTCACATCGCCGGACACACCCGGCTCGATCACGTCATCCTCGACACCCACGATCATCCCGTGCCCGATCCTGTCTGGGATCTTTACGCCTCTGCCATTAAGCAATCCGGCAGCACCGCTACGCTCCTCGAATGGGACGACAAAATCCCCAGCTTCGATGATGTGCATGCCGAAGCGCTCAAAGCCAACCGCTACCTTCATGAGCATGCCCACGCCTAGCCGTCTCCGCACCAATGCCGACCTGCGCCAATTGCAACGCACCATGGCTGCCGCGCTGATGCAGCCGCTCACACGCCAGGATGGCCTGTCCGCCAGCACTCAGGTCGATTTCATCACGCCGAACGACCGCATGAGCGGATTCGAGAGGCTCGAAATCTACGCCCGCCAGTACTGGTTCCGCCTGCTCGACTGTCTCTACGACGACTATCCCGCGCTGCGTGTTTTCCTGGGCGAGCGCCGCTTTCACCGGCTCTGCCGCGACTACCTCGCGAAGCATCCCAGCACTTCCTGGACTCTACGTAATCTAGGCTCCGCACTTTCAGATTTTATTACGGATCTCAAGGCGCGTGATGTTGCCCGCGTTGAATGGGCGCAGACGCTTGCCTTTGACGAGGTGTTGAAAAAGCCGCTGCGGATTGATGATCTCCTTGGCGCAGATCCCTCCATGCTTCGTCTGGGGCTCCAGCCCTGCGTCGTGCTTCTGCTGATCGACCACGCCGTCGATCACTTCATCACCGCGATGAAAAAAGCCGATGCCGATGTGCGCGGTTCAGCCAGCCAGGCCATGTCCGAGGCACCCACACGTGCCAAAGTCGCCAAGGCACCAAAATTAAAACGCGAGTGTGTGCATCTGGCCGTTCACCGCCATGACAACCAGTTGTACTTCAAGCGCCTGGCCCCGGAGTCCTTCGCCATGCTCACGGCATTGAGGGATGGCCTCACGCTGGCGGATGCCATCGAATTCGCCCTCTCCCAGGCCAGTCCGGACACTGACTGGCCCGCACAGATTCGTGACTGGTTCACCGAATTCTCCCAGCTCGGCTGGTTCACCCAATTTCCCCGCAAATCATGAAACCTTGGACCTTCGCCAACTCCCTCCTCGATCGTACCGCCAGCTACCTGGCAGATCCCTTTTTGCTCGGCATCCGCCTCTACTGGGGCTGGCAGTTTTTTCAGACCGGAAAAGGCAAGCTCAGCGACATCAGCATGCCCACAGCTTTTTTCACCGAACTCGGCATTCCCTTTCCAGAGCTGAATGCCTACCTAGCGGGCTGCACGGAGTGCTTTGGTGGCTTGCTGCTTCTGGCGGGCCTCTTCTCCCGAGTCATTTGCGTGCCACTGATCTTCACCATGCTCGTCGCCTACGGCACGGCACATCTCGATGTGGTCAAAACGATCTGGTCCGATGCCGACTCCTTCGTCAGCGCCCCGCCGTTTCTCTTTCTGCTGGTCAGCCTGACCGTCTTCATTTTTGGTCCTGGCAGGCTGTCGGCCGATGAACTGCTGCGTCGGCGAAAAAAAGCGTAAATAGCGGGAATAAACGCTGCGGTCACGTCTCCCACCTGCATATCCGACCCATGAACTCATGGAATCTGCCTTCCAATTCGGCATTGAACTGCCTGCAACCCGCACGATACCTCGACGCGTGACCGACACTGTGCCCAGCTTTGAGCAGATCGTGGACTCCCACTATCAGGGGCTTTACCGCTTCGCCATGAGCATGTGCCGGCGAGAGGCGACTGCGCAGGATCTGGTGCAGCAGACCTTTCTGCAATGGGCGAAGAAAGGGCACACGCTGCGTGACGCCTCGAAGGTTAAGACCTGGCTTTTCACCACGATCTACCGCGAATGGCTCGGCATCGCCCGCCGCGAAAAAAAATACGAGGAAGTCGAATTCGAACCCGAGCAGCATGGTGCCACCCAGCACAACGACGATGGCGAAAATCCGCGTGTGGACAGCGCCACGCTGCAAACGGCGCTCGAAGAACTGGAGCCCAATTACCGAGCGCCACTGGTGCTTTTTTACCTCAAGGAGCTATCCTACCGAGACATCGCCGAGACGTTGGGCGTTCCCATCGGCACGGTGATGTCACGCCTTTCCCGTGCCAAAGACAGCCTGCGCACCATTTTGCGCCGGCTCGAAGACTCCGCCCCCTCCAACATCATCCCCCTATCCGCCTCGTGAACCGCGAAGAAGCCAGACTCGAACTCGATGCCACGACGCTCCGCCCTCAGGATGCATCGCCCGAGGCGCGTGCGATGGCTGAGAGCGATCCCGAACTGGGCGCATGGCTGAAAAAGCGCACTGAGTTTGATGAGCAAGTCGCCGGGGCCTTTGCTGCCACCATTCCAGCAGGGCTGCGGGCAAGTATTCTGCAAAATGCCATGCAGCCAGCCAAACGTCCCACCCGCTGGGTTCTGCCCATGCTGGCTGCAGCTGCTGCAGCGGTGGTTTTGGGCTGGACCATGCTTTGGCCTGTGAACAGCGGCATGCCGGGCTGGCAGGCTGACTCGCTTGCTGCCTTGACGAAAGTCGAGTACGGCATGTCCAAGGTCGATCACGTCTCGCGAGATTTCGAAGCCATCAAAAAGATGCTCGTCGCGGATCGATCTCCGACGCCGGCCCGCCTGCCAGGCACGGTGGGGACCATGCCTGTGCTGGCCTGCAAGCGCATCCAAGTTGCGGGTCGTGTGGCATCCATCATCTGCTTTGAAATTGAGCCCGGCAAAGAGGCGCACCTTGTCGTGATGGACAACACCGGCCTCTCCGATCAGCCTCCTCAGCTTCAGCCAGAGTTCAAGACCAGCAAGAACTGGAACATGGCCAGTTGGAGCGATGGCAGCCAAACCTTCCTCCTCGCCACCACGGCGGATGAAGCAGTGTTGAAGAAATTGTTTGGTCTGGTGTGAGGTTACGGAATCTCACTCACCTGCACCTTGGTGTTGCCGAGAACTGCATGGCAGTTCACGCACTGCTGGCGCAGCGAAGCAAAGGCTGCCGGGGAGCGCTTTAAGTCGTGCTTTTGGAGTGTGGTTTTGAGATCGGAGAAAGGTCCGTTTTCCCAGCCTGCGAGCAGGGGCAGCAGATCGACCATGGTTCCACTGGAAGACTTCTGCCGAGGTGCGCTGGTGATCGACTTGGCCACACTCGAATGCATGCGCTCTGCCATGGCCTGCGCGGCATCCCATTCACCGGCCTGCTGCAGCCTGCGCGTTTCCAGCATCTTGCGCTGGGCCGCTTTCATGCGGTGGCTGTTCATGGTGCTGGCGCAGGAGGCCAGGGACAACAGCGCGGCGAAGACGAGGATGTTTTTCATGGGTCAAGGGAGTGAATCACCGTCCTTCGAATCTGTCACGTCCTTTCGCCAGCGCCTCGATCTTGCGGTCGGCGATGCTGCGTTTGAGCATCCAGAAGCCGCAGTCGGGATGGATGAACTTCACCCGGCCGGAGCCGAGCTTTTTCTCTGCGGCTTCGATGCGGCGGGCGATTTCGTCGGCGGTTTCGATGTGGTTCACCTTGATGTCCACAACGCCAAGGCCGACCCCGATTTTGGGATCGAGATCCTGTAGCGCATCCAGATCAGCAGCGGGACGATGCGCGAGTTCCAGCACAAGGTGGTCTGCGCGCAGTGAATTTAAGAAGGTGATGAGCGCGGCCCACTCGCCCTTTTGAATCGTCTGGCCGCCAT
>JAPLUN010000607.1 GCA_026397715.1 Verrucomicrobiota bacterium | reverse complement strand
TTGCAGATGTTGGGTGGTTTGATAGTTTTACTTCCATTTTTTGACCTTTCTCGCTTTCATCACCCTGCCCCATGGCTGCCAATGAAATCCGCGACACACCCGGCCGGCTGCTGCTGGGCTGGGCGGTGTTGCTCACGTCGCTCGTGATTCTTTCGTGGCGCATTCATCTGCGCCCGGCGGACTACGAGTGGACGGAATATCCGACAGCGCTGGGTGATACGAAGTACTACACGTCGCTGGGCAAGGACGACCGCTACGAGCCGAACCTGCGCTTTGACGGACAGGACGAGGGGCTGTTTCGCCGCGTGGAGGAGGCCGTGGAGCTGGATGATGGGACGATGATGAAACAGGGGCTGGATGCGACGGGTCGGCACTTCATTTATCAGCCGGAGGGCGCTGGAAAGAAGGGTCCCCTGCCCGTCTATTTGAAGAGCGGCGAGAACCGCTACGTGGAGTTTGGAGCGCGGAAGTTTTACCCGCCGTTTGTGCCGAAGGCGGGGCCGTGAAGCCGTGGCGCACGGAGAGCGGTGGGTGAAAATGATGAGGTTTTTAACCGCTGATTTGACGCTGATACCAGAGGTCCGGAATTGAGGGCACACCGCACGTGGCTGGCTACGCGATCATCTCCAGAAAGGCGGCGGGGGCGCCGAAGCAGATGATGGCGGCGTAGATGGCATCAAACCAGACGACTGAGAGCACGGCACCGATGTGGATCACGAAGACAACGGGAAAGGCGATGATGCGCAGGAGCCAGGAGGCACCGGGTTTTCGAATGGCTGCCCAGAGGCTGTTGGCATCTCCAGTGCTGGGAAAGGCGTGCATGGCGACGGAGAATCCCACCCAGCCGAGCAGGAGGTTCACAATGCCCATGCCTTCATGGGCCAGCGCCACCGGCAGGCAGATGAGCAGGCCGACAATGGAATTGAGCAAAAAGGGCGCGACGGAAATGACGAAGTGTTTCCAGCCGGAGGAGGGCTCGTCGTGAATGACGTAGCCTGCGGGGTTGCCCGTCTGAAAATAGCAGACCTTGAGCACCGGGGTGCCGGTGAAGCGGCACATGAGCTGGTGCGCGGCTTCATGAACGATGACGCCAGGGAATGTGGCCAGCGTGATGATGAATCCAGGGATGAAGATCATAATGGCGGCGGCGGCGGGTTCAGCGGGTCTGAATCTGGATGGGGACGTTGTTCAGCTGCAGGGGCTGTCCGAGGAGGATCTGGCCGGCGGGAGCAGGGTTCAGCGGGTTGGGCTGTCCTCCAAGCTGAAGGGCGGGCTTGTCGGGCTGGAACGCGGAGTTGGCGTTGGTCATTGGAATGGACGGCCCCGGAGGCAGGAAGCCGCCGGTCGATCGCTGCAGCTGATAGACCACGGAGTTGGCGCGATAATTTTGATCCTGGGTGACCTCCCGCCCGGCGAGAGATCTCATGGCCCCCGCGGCATCCAGCGTGTGGCCGCTGTTCATGGCGGCTTCGGCATAGTTCAGCAGCGTCTCGGTGTCATCGTACTCTTTAATGAGGGGTAGATAGCTCTGATAGGACTCCTCCCAGCGTCCTTCACGTTTCATCTTTTTCGCGTGGGCGATTTGAACGGCGGCATGAATGCGCTCGCGGGACAAAACCAGGGAGACAACCACCATGGCCGCAATGACTGCGGCGGCCACTTTGACCCACAGCGGAAAGGGAAACTTGATCAGTTCCACACGGCAGGGCTCGCACACCGGCAGCTTGGTCTGGGTGCTGAGGCGGATGGAGCCGCAGTTCACGCAGGCCTTGGGTGCAACCTCGTCTGTGGATTCGGATGAAGGATGCAGCGGTGACGGCAGGCTCATGGTTACAGCTATGGATTAAAACATTTCAGCAGCCAAATGGAATGACAAGCAAATATCACCCTCAAGAATTTCCTCCCTTAGCCGGGCACAAAATTGGCTCGTGAAATGCTATTGGCACCCCCATAATTCTCCCTTTACTCCGCGCCCCCGAACTTCATCCCAAGACACACATGCCCATCGCCCGCGCCCTGCTTACTGTTTCAGATAAATCCGGCCTCCTCGACTTCGCCAAAGTTTTGGCGGCGCTCGGAGTGGAGCTGCTTTCCACCGGGGGCACGTCCAAGCACCTGAAGGACGGCGGCCTGACGGTCACGGATGTGTCCGACCACACCGGCTTTCCGGAGATGTTTGACGGCCGCGTGAAGACGCTGCACCCGAAGGTCCACGGCGGCCTGCTGCAGCGCCGTGACAATGAAGAGGACAAGAAGAACGCCCAGAAGCACGACATCCCGTGCATCGACCTCGTGGTGGTGAATCTCTACCCCTTTGAGCAGACCATCGCCAAGAAGGACGTGACGCTGGAAGAAGCCATCGAGAACATCGACATCGGCGGTCCGTCCATGCTGCGCAGCGCGGCGAAGAATCACCGCTGGGTGACTGTGATCACCGATCCCGCTGATTACAGCGTCGTGCTGGAAGAGATGAAGGAGCACGCCGGAGACACCACCCTGGGCACGCGCGAGCGCCTGGCCTGCAAGGTGTTTCAGCGCACTGGCGCCTACGACACCGCCATCGCCGCCTACCTGAACAAGGAACAGACCACGCAGAAGACCTTCAACCTCAGCCTGCCTCTCTACGCAGAGCTGCGCTACGGCGACAACCCGCACCAGAAGACCTCCCTCTACGGCAACTTCGGCGACTACTTCGTGAAGCTGCACGGCAAGGACCTCAGCTACACCAACGTGCTGGACATCCACGCTGCGGCCGAGATCGCCCTGGAATTCCGCCGCCCCACCGTGGCCATCCTCAAGCACACCAATCCCTGCGGCGTGGGCTGCGCGGATGAAGATCTGCGCGAGGCCTGGCAGAAGGCTTTTGAAACGGACAAGCAGGCTCCGTTTGGCGGCGTGATCGTGGTGAACCGCAGCATGACGCTGGGCCTGGCCCGCATCATCTCGGAGATCTTTACCGATGTGATCATCGCCCCGGATTTCGATGCGGACGCCCGCGCGCTGCTGCAGAAGAAAAAGAACCTGCGCCTGATCCAGATGCTGCCCGGCGTGGCCGAAGCTCTGACCGAGCCCGTGATCCGCTCCGCTCCTGGCGGCGTGATGGTGATGGACAGCGACTCCCGCGCCCTGGGCCTGGACGATCTGGAATCCAAAGTGAAGACCATCCGCCCGCCGACCCGCGACGAGCTCGAAGCCATGCGCTTCGGCTGGCGCGTGGTGAAGCACGTGAAGTCCAACGCCATCGTCTTCGCCACGGGCGACCGCACGCTGGCCATCGGTGCCGGCCAGATGAGCCGCGTGGACTCCTGCCGCATCGCCATCTGGAAGGCCAAGGAAGCCGGACTTTCCCTCAAGGGCTGCATCGTCGCCTCCGACGCCATGTTCCCCTTCCCGGATGGCCTGATCGCCGCTGCCGAAGCCGGAGCCACGGCCGCCATCCAACCCGGCGGCTCCGTGAAGGATGCCGAGGTCATTGCGGCTGCGGATGAGCACAAAATGGCCATGTGCTTCACCGGCGTGCGCCACTTCCTGCACTAGGATTGGCGCGTATAAAGGGTGGCCAGTCCATTCAGGCTTAACTATTTAACCATACTAAATAGTTAAGCCATCTTGAATTAAGAGCAGTTTCCCCTGTAGGCCGGAGAGCTGCCTGCTGCATTTTGTTCCTTGTGCGGACGCCGCTCCCGTCCATGCCTTGTGCCCCATGTTTTTCGCGTACTACCTGCACGACCTCAGCCCGTTTGTGATCAAGTTCACGGACAAGATCGCCGTTCATTGGTATGGCCTCGCGTATGTGCTGGGGTTCTAC
>JAPLUN010000026.1 GCA_026397715.1 Verrucomicrobiota bacterium | reverse complement strand
TGCCGAGATTGATCACGCTGCCTGCACCACCGGAACTGCTCACTCCCGCAGCGCCGAGCGAGGTGATTGTCAGCGTGCCCTGGTTCACCGAAAGGGCTCCGGTAAAGTTGCTGGTGCCTGAGAGCGTCCAGGCTCCCAGGCCTGTTTTGACAAACGAAAGCACGCCACCGGTGCTGTTCACCAGGGCGCCTTGGAATTCATTCGCCCCGGTGTTCGTGCCGTTCAGGGTGAAGGTCTTCGCTGCCGTGCCAGTATTGGAAAATGAACCGGTGAAAAGGAGCGCTCCGCTGCCATTGTTCGTGATCGTGCCACCACCCGTGCTTGTGGAGGCGAGCACAATCACACGATTCGTGGAGCCGCCCGTGCCCATGTAGATGAGCGTGCCGGTCTGTGCTGCACTGCCAAGATTGAGCGTGGTGCCAGCACCCAGCGCACTCGCCGTACCGCTGTCGGCGATGCTGTTGATCGTGAGCGACGCACGATTGATCGAAACTGCACCCGTGAAGGTGTTCAGTCCGGAGAGCAGCCACGTGCCCGTGTCTCCCTTCGTCACCGACACCACACCGCCGAGGCCGCCATCAGAGATCACGCCCTGAAAATCATTTCCCGTGGCCGCGCCGTTCAGCGTGAGAATCTTTGTGCCTGTCGTGGCCGCGTTGGTCACACTGCCGGTGAAGACCAGCGCGCCCGTGCCGCTGGCATTGATGGTGGCCCCGCCTGCGCCGGCGGAAGCCAGATTGAGCGTGCGGTTCGTGCTGGCAGCCGCGCCCGAATAAAACAGCGTACCCGACTGCCCGCCGCTGCCGAAATTGATCACGCTGCCCGCGCCGACCGCGCTACTGGTTCCGCCGTCCGCGATGCTGTTGATCGAAAGGATGCCCTGATTGATCGTCGTGCTGCCTGTGTAGGAGTTCAGCCCTGACAGCACCCAGGTTCCGCCAGCCGTCTTTGTGACCGCGAGCGTTCCACCATTGCCGCCATCGCCGAGGGCGCTCTGGATTTCATTGTTGTCCGTGTTCGTGCCTCCGAGGCTCAGCGTCTTCGCTCCGCTGGTGCCCGCATTGGTGAAGGTTCCGGTGAAAATCAGAGCTCCGGTGCCATTCACGTTATTGTTATTGATCGTGGCCCCTCCGCTGGTGGTGGCTGCGAGGTTGACCGTGCGGTTGGTCGTGCCGCCCGCTGCTCCCAGATAGGTGAGGACGCCGCCCGTCGTGGTGCCGCTGCCGATGTTGATCACGCTTCCCCTACCGATCGCGCTGATCAATCCGCTGTCTGCGATGCTGTTGATCACCAGGGTGCCCTGATTGATCGTGGTGATCCCGGTGTAGGTGTTCAGGGCGGAGAGCACCCACGTGCCTGCGTTGCTCTTGGCCAAGGACAGGGTTCCGCTGCCATTGCCCAGCACGCTCTGGATCTCGTTGTTGTTCGCGTTGCTGCCGCCCAGAGTCAGCGTCTTCGCGCCCGTCCCGGCGTTGGCAAAGGTGCCGGTGAAGATGAGCGCGCTCGTGCCACTGCTGTTGATCGTGGCCGCGCCGGTGGTGGTGGCCGCCAGATTCACCGTGCGGTTCGTGAAGGCGCCTGATCCAGTGTAGGTCAGCGTGCCCGCCGTCGTGGTGCCGCTGCCCAGGTTGATCACGCTGCCCGCACCGATGGCGCTGTTCGTGCCGCTGTCCGCGATGCTGCCGATGGTCAGCACTCCCTGGTTCACGGAGATCGCACCCGTGAAGGAGTTGCTCCCTGAAAGTGTGGTGGAACCAGCGCCTGCTTTGATGAAGCCAAACGAGCCGCCGCTTTCACTGAGGGGGCCGTCGATCACGAAGGTGGTGCCGGTTGCCGCTGTGAGGGTGCGGGTGCCGTTGAGGATCAGTCCCAAGCTCAAGGTGTGAGTGTGAGTGCCCGTGGTGCCGCTTGAGGAGATGTTGCCGCCCAGTGTGATCGCATTGCCGGTCAGTGTAAATCCGGTGCTTGTACCACCGTCATTGGTGAAGGTGAAAGCATTGGTTCCGCCAAGCGTGAGACTCGTGAGATCGTTTATGACGGAAAAATTCGCCACGCCTGCGGTGGTGAGATCGAAAACCAGGCTGTCATTATTTTGGGGGAGCATGTTGCCGGCCCAGTTCGTTTCCGAACCGCTGGTGCCAGCCCCCCAGCTGGCATTGACATCTCCCAGCCAGGTCAGCGTGGCGGCGTGCGCGGCGGGGAAGGTTATGGAGTGAGCCAGCGAGAGACTGAGGATGAAAGCGAATGACAGCCAGGGCTGCGGACGGATAAGAAGAGGCATGTTTTTGGGCGTGGCTGCCGGGGCTCCGTTGTTGGCGGTCACGCGGCACAGGGATTTCGTCCAACAGCCTTCCGTGGTGTCGGATCAGCCCATCTCACGGGCATCAGGGCCACGTGATAATATTCACAAAACAAGGTGGAATTAGATGTAGTCTAATATAATATTAGTCAAGTATGATATGCGTGCTTTTTCTGAGATGACACAAAGCGATGTGTTTTCTCGGGGTGGGCTTCACGCAGCGCCCGTGTGAGACTCACACCCTAGCGCCCATGAGCACTTTCATCACGTCGTCCATCGTGATCCAGCCGGTCATTTTGCCGGTGGCATCATCTACGAGGGAGGCGATTTCGTTTTGCTCTAAAAACAGGGTCAGCAGATGGGTGAGAGAGGCCATGCTGCTGATGTGAAGGACGGGGCGGATGAGGGTTGTCCAGTCGGCGCCAGGTTCTGTGAGGTTCTGGAGAAAGAGCTCGCGCACGCGGATGTAGCCGGTGATTTGGTCCGCAGAGCCGTTGCTGCTCACAGGATAGCTGCGGTGCAGCTTCGGCCCGAGTGCCTGCACGTTTTCCAGGAGGGATTGGCGGGCATCGAAGATTTTCACCGCTGCATGAGGCACCATGGCGGTCTTGATGCGGCGGGCGCTGAGCGTGGTGGCATGGATCATAATGATCTCTTCATGATTGTGCAGGAGCTGCTCCGCGCGGGCGGATTGCACGAGGGTGATGATGTCCATGATGTGATCGCTCTGGCCGCGGCCATCGCCGGCACCGCTCTTGAGCTTTTCACAGAATTTTTCCATCAGCAGGATGAGCGGGTGGCAGACAAACATCATCCACGTGAGCGGCGCAATCAGCCGGGGGGCGAAGCGGGTGGCCTGATGTACGCCGATGATCTTGGGGGTCATTTCACCGCCAAAAAGAACGGCGACGCTCATGACGACGGAAAACAGCCACAGCCATTCTGCGCCGTAGATCCAGGTGAACAGCGCCCCTGCGAGTGTGGCAAGGCCGGTGTTTGCCAGCGTGTTGAAGGCAAGGATGGCCGAGATGGGACGCTCGATGCGGTTCTTCAGCAGGAGCCAGCGGGCGGCGTGCTGAACGCCTTTCTTTTCCTGCAGCTTTAAATCCAGCGGATTGAGGCTGAGCAAGACGGCCTCGGTGAGAGAGCAGAAGAACGACACGCCGAGGCTGGCGGCGCAGGTGAGCAAAAAGAACAGCAGCATGGAGTGGGCAGGCCGGGGCGGGGGCGCACCGGTGCCTGCGCATAAAACTTTCCCCGGTTATGGAGGCCGTTAGAGATTGGGAGCGTAGGACTGCAGCTGGCGATAACGCGCGAGGATGGTTTTGACGGCGACAACGGTGGCGGAGACCTGCAGGGGCATTGGTGCCAGTGAGGGAGTTTCAAAGACAATCTCCAAAGCGGAGGTGGACTGCTCCGGAGGTGCGGTGAGCATGCCCAGATAACCTTCGCGGATGATGCCTTTGTCGGTGAGAAAGCCGTCGATCACCTGGGAGTCATTGCGTGGAAGGATCTTTGAAGCTGCGCGCAGTGCGGGCTTGAGCAGATGCTCGATGAGGAAGGAACCGCCGACGAAGCCGTAGACGCCATCGCTGTCCGAATCTGAATGCAGCGAGATGATGCCGTCGTATTTTTCACGGCGGAGCTCGCCTTCGAGATACTGGATTTCAGGCTCGTCGGATTCATTCCAGAACTGGCGGTTCAGATCAATGCCGCTGCCGGAGTGCCGGGTGCGGGAGCGGCGGCCGGTGGGATTGCAGACGGGATAGATGTGGAGCTCATAGTCGTGGAGCTCATAGTCGTGGAGCTCGATAGGTTGCTCGGAGGCCCAGCGGATGATGTCAAAGGCGGCAAGGGTGCCTGCTTCCTCATCGCCATGGATGCCGGCGAAGATGGCGAACTTAAAACCAAAGCCTGGGTGGAGCGGCTTGGAGATGATCTTTGGAATGAAGGTGCTGCGCTCGATTTCGGGCGTGGGCTCACGCAGCACGAAATGACGGCGGCGTGTGAGAGGGCGGGGGATGCTGTCCCTGGTGTAAACGAGTGATGAGGGAAGGGCTGACATGGTGTTTAGGATCCAACTTTGTTGCGGGCTGCGTCTGCGAGTGCGGTGGAGAGGTAGCGTTCACCCGTGCTACATCCCACGGTGACGATCAGCTTGCCTGCATTCTCCGGCCGTGCTGCGACCTGCAGCGCCGCCCAGACGTTGGCTCCTGTGGAAATGCCCACCAGCAGCCCCTCTTCACGGGCAAGACGCTGCGCCGTGTGGATGGCGTCCTCGTTGCTGACTTTGATCACTTCATCGAGGATTTGGATGTTGAGATTCTTCGGCACGAAGCCGGCCCCTGTGCCTTGAATTTTGTGCGGCCCGGGCACCAGCGGTTCGCCATTAAGTGTCTGCGTGATCACAGGTGATGCCGCAGGCTCCACCGCGATGGATTTGAAATCGGGCTTACGGGATTTGATCACTTCGCTGACGCCGGTGATCGTTCCGCCGGTGCCGACGGCGGCGACGAAGATATCGATCCCGCCCTCGGTATCCGCCCAGATTTCTTCGGCGGTGGTTTTGCGGTGGACCTCGGGATTGGCCGGGTTTTCAAACTGCTGGGGAATCCAGGAATTTGGTATGGAGGAATGCAGTTCATTCGCTCTTTCGATGGCGCCCTTCATACCCTTGGGGCCGGGGGTCAGATCCAGTTCGGCGCCGAGCAGCGCCAGAAGTGTGCGGCGCTCCAAGCTCATCGTTTCCGGCATGGTCAAAATGATGCGGTAGCCCTTGGCGGCGGCCACAAAGGCCAGGGCGATGCCGGTGTTGCCGGAAGTGGGTTCGATGATGGTGGTGCCGGGCTTGAGGCGGCCATCAGCCTCAGCAGCTTCGATCATGGCACGGCCGATGCGATCTTTCACGCTGCCGAGCGGCTCTTTAAACTCGCCTTTGAGGGCGATGGTGGCATTTCCCCCTGCGGAGATGCGGTTGAGCTTGATGAGAGGGGTGTGGCCGATGGCGTCAACGTGCTGGTGTGGTAGGACATGGCTTTGTGTGTGGTGGAAAGAGGGAAGCAAAGCGGGGCTTATTTCCTGGCCGGAGCGGCAAGGGGCTCGCTGGGAAGGCGGGTCTTTTCCGTGCTCTCGACCTGGGTGACACGGCCTTCGTGGACGATGATCTGGACGGAGCCGAACCTCAGTGCGGAGACCTTCTGCCTGACGATGTCGATCCAGGACTCGACTTCAATTTCTGCGGTTTGCTGAGACATGTTGTGCGGGAAGAGCGGTTCGTACTGAGGTGTGTCTATTTGTGGGATTGGCCCTGAAAGAATTGTAAAAAAGTATTATTATTAAATATACACTGGTCAAGTAGGAATAAAAGGTTTTTTGCAGGCATGCTCATGCGGGGCCGGATGAAGACTTTGCTGAGGTGGAGTGACGCAAAAAGTTATGCGCAGAACCTGCGGCAAGACGGTCTGCTGCGAAGCGAGCCCCGCACCAGGAATGAATCACCCGAGCTTGCAGGCCTTATTTTACGGAGTCCAGCAAGACGGCCAAAAAGCCATCCGAAGGATCGGCATGCCGTGGTCCGCCAGCTTTTTTCCTGGCGGTCTTTTTAGGGGCAGCAGCGCACTGCTCCTGCTTGCGCAGCGTGACTTCCACCACGTTTTCCAACGTGTAACGGTCCAGAATGTTCGCTATCGCGTTGCGGACATCGATCATGAGCATGCGCAGTCCACAATGCGTCTCGTCTGGGCAGGAGCACTTCTCATACTCCGTCTCGCTGGCGCAACCAATGGGGGCGAGCTTGCCATCAATCAGGCGGACGATTTCGCCCATTTTGATCGATTTCATCGGCTTGGCCAGCCGCGTGCCGCCATATTTGCCGCGCGTACTTTCCACATAGCCGGCTGTGCGGAGTTCGAACAGGATGGCCTCAAGAAATTTAAAAGGCAGGTGCTCCTGCTCGGCCAATGAGGAGACGGAAATCACGCCTTCTTTCTGACGTTCGGCAATGCCAAGGCGTATCAGGGTGCGCAATGCATATTCTCCACGTTTGGTCAGTCGCATGGTGATACTTATGAAAGTGCTACGCCCACCGGGCAAGTAGGATTACTTGATTTCACCTGCGGAGGTTTGAGGGGGCGTTTTGCTACCTGGAATCTTTGGAGGTGGCGATGGGCATGATGCCGAGATCGCGGGCGTCGGGGATGGAGATGAGCTGGATGTCTGGATCGGCGTCTTCGGAATCGTCGGCGAGCTCGGTTTTGTACTTCTTGAGGTTGGCGTTGCCGATTTTGACGGCGCTGGTGAAGGTCTTGTAGGAGGCTTTGAACTCGGTGAGTTTTGCCTTCTCGGTGAGATTCGCGATTTCTTCGACGGATTTGATTTCGTCGTTGCCGAGCATGGTGGTTTCGAGGCCGATGCGTTTGGCGTCTTCGCCATCGCCGAGGTCAAAGGCGAGGAAGCAGTGGCCGGGGATCATGACGAGGTAGGAGGTGATGCCGATCTTGCTGAGAACGGAGGCCATGAGGACGGAGCCGTCCACGCAGTTGGCCTGGGTGGCCCGGACGGAGTCGTCGAGAAAGCGGACGGTCTGGCTGACGACGAATTTGCTGGGGAGGGTGTGGGAGACGTCGCTGTACTTGATGCCACGGCGCTGGAGGGCGTTCCAGATGGCGAAGACCTGCATCATGACGTCTTTGGGCTCTTCGGACTGGTAGCCGGAGAAGTCGGAGACGATGCCGCTTTTGAGGGCTTCCTTGAGGATCATGTCCACCTCGGGGTGGTTTTCGTTCACGTAGGCGGCGAAGAGCCAGGAGAAGTCGTCGAAGTCCTCTCCTTCTTCGTCCATGAGGACGTAGAACATGCAGTCATTGATGGAGCGCATGACGTAGGTCTCGTGGTCGTCGGGGACGGCGACGCCATTGACGGTGGCCTGGAAGGTGACGTTGATGGGGCGCTGCTGGCGGACTTTGAGGAGGGCATCGTAGTCCCAGAGGGCCTTGGGGAAGATGCGGGCTTCGCCGGCTTTGGTGATGCGGGTGACTTTGCCTTTCCAGGTGGAGGGCTTGAGGAAGCCGTCGATGGAGATGGTGACTTCGACCTGGGCGTTTTTGGGGAGGCCGGTGAGATCCACGGCAAGCCAGCCGTTTTCATCGCCATAGAGGGGGATTTCTTTTTTGCTGGGCTTGGGGTCGTCACCGGTTTTTTTGTCTTCAGCGATCTGGTCGTCGCCGTTCCAGTCCACGGTGGCGGTAGAAACGATGGCGCTGGGGTAAAGATCGGTCTCGGTGTAGGACCATGGATCCAGGGTGACCTTTGCCTGCAGGGAGGAAGTGAGGGCGGTGAAGAGAAGCAGGGAAGGGAGGGAAAGTCTCATGGTGAGTCGTTGAATGCCAAAGAAGAAGCTGCCTGATGCGGGCGGACAGGGCAGGCGGGCCACACTATCATGCAGCTGTTCAGCTGCGTCAGGAAAACTGCATAAGAATAAAGATTTGCCTGATTGGTGGGGCTGACTTTGCGGGACGGCTTCTGGCTGCTTGCACTCGTATGGAGCACTGGCACGGTGGGGCATGCCAAAGCGGATTGCTATTTTTGGAGGCAGCTTCAATCCCCCGGGGAACCACCATGCGGCTATCGCCGTGCGGCTGGCGCAGGATTTTGACGAGGTGCGGGTGATCCCCTGCGGACCCCGGCCGGACAAGCCGGTGACGGACAGCGTGCCTTCGGTGTATCGGGCGACGCTGGCGGACATTGTATTTGGCGGGCTGCCGAAGGTGACGGTGGATCTTTCGGATTTTGAGCAGGAGACTTTCACGCGGAATCATGAGCTGCAGCGGCGCTTTGAGGCGGAAGGGGAGCTGTGGCATGTGGTGGGGGCGGATCTGGTGACGGGAGGGGCGAAAGGAGAGTCGCTGATCCAGCGGACGTGGGCGCAGGGCCTGGAACTGTGGGAGCAGGCGAATTTTGCGGTGCTGAAACGGCCGGGCTACACGATGAGTGATGACGACCTGCCGCCGCATGCGCGGGTGATCGAGCACCTGGTGGAGGGCTCAAGCACGGCGATCCGCGAGCATTTGAGCCATGGGAAGTGTGTGCGCGATCTGGTGCCGCCACGGGCGGAGGCCTACCTGGCGCGCTACGGCCTGTACCGTGCTCCAGTGCCGGGGAACTGGGCGCGGGGCACACTGGAGGACGCGAAATTTTTCCTGCAGGCGGATGTGGACAACCCGAGAGTGCGTGATCTGAGCAAGCTGCTGGATGGCGGGGATGTGGCTGCGGGAGAGG
>JAPLUN010000397.1 GCA_026397715.1 Verrucomicrobiota bacterium | reverse complement strand
CCTTCAGCTGCATCGGTGGCATCGGCTCCGCGTTAATAAAACTCTTCGCATCCGCATACGTCTCATCATCCATGATGATCTCCCCCGCCTGCGCGATGCTGCACAGCCGTGATGCCAGGTTCAACCGGTGCCCCAGCACCGTGTAGCTCAGCCGCTGGTCGGAGCCCATGCACCCCGCCACCACCGACCCCGTCGCCAGGCCGATCCCCACCTCCAGCGAGTGCTTGGACACCCCGTTCAATTTCTTCCGCACCACGAGCATGCTCAGCGCACACTGCACCGCTCGCACAGCGTCCTCGCCCGTGCTCTGCGGCGCACCAAACAGCACCATGATCAAATCCCCCACAAATTTGTCCACGATGCCGCCGTGCTCGTAGGCTACGTCCGTCAGCGCTGTCATGTGCTCATTCAGCAGGTCGATCACATCCGCCGGCGGCATGTTCTCTGTAATCGCCGTGAACCCCCGGATGTCACAGAACAGCATCGTCACATGGCGCAGTTCACCGCCCAGCGTCCCGCTTTGGGTGATCAGCTGCTCCGCCACCGATCGGTCCGCCACAGCATTCAGCACGCTGCGGTACTTCTCCTGCAGCGCCAGCCCCGCCGCCATCTCGTTGAAGGACGCCGCCAGCTTGCCCAGCTCGTTATCCCCCCGCACCGGTACCCGCACATCAAAGTTCCCATGCTCAATCTGGTGCGTCCCGCTGGCAATCTCGCTGATCGGCCCCGAGAGCCCGCGTGAAATGTACAGCACTGCCACCAGGGCGATCAGCAAAGACACCACGCCCAGCACCCCCACATCCCACCGCAGCTCGGCCAGTTCAGTGTCCATCGCCGCCAGCGGGTACAGATTCACCTGCGCCGCCAGCGGGAAAGGGGAGCCCGGATTCAGCACCCGGTAGTAGATCTGATGACGTACCCCGTGGATCAGCACCGCCATGCCGCGCTGCGTTTTGTGCGTGTGGTGGATCGAGTCCGCAATGTGCGCCGCCACGATCTCCCGCTCCTCCTTGGGAATCGTCGTGCTCACCAGCCCCTCCTCCACCCACACACCGCTCATGATCTCGCCCAGATCCGAGTGCTTCGTCTGCTCATACAGCACTTTCTCCGCCAGCACCTGCAGCGGCAGGCCGAAAAGAATGGCTCCAAGAAACTGGCCGGACTGCGGCTCACGCAGCGGGGTGATGAACACCTCCCGTACCTGTTCATTCCGGCTGTCGTCGCCATACTCCACCCGCAGATAGCCCACCTCCTGCTCTTTGAGGATGTCCTCCAGCTTGCGGCCTCCCAGCCACTGCATTTTGCCGGACTTGCGCCTAAACTCCGCGCTCGTGGCGCTCTCCTTCGGCCGCAGCGGTGGCAAAAGATCCCGCCCGCCCGAGATACTCTTTTTCGGTGACACGAGGAAATTACCCTCAGGGTCGATCAGGGCGATGTACGGCATCTGCGACTGCGGCAGTCGCGCGCCTTGAGGGTCCTTGTCACCCTCTCGGTCCTTGTCTTTGCCCTTCTCCTTGTCGCCACCGTTCATGCGTCCGGCTGGCCCTTGGAGCAGATGAGGTGGCATCCCGACTGCGGGCCGCAGTGCGCCCGGCAGATCACTCAGGATCCGGTCATTGGTCAGAGTCTCCAGCTGCGAACGCAGCATCCGCCCGGTCTCACCAAAATCTTTCTTGCCGATGGCCGCCAGCAGGTCCGGCTGCTTGGCGATCTTGTCCAGCACCTTGGACAGCGCCTCGCTGCGCTTCTTCTTCGCTGAAGAGTAATTGCCAATCTGCGAGTCAAACTGCTCCTCGAACAGCTTGCGGTAGGACTCCATGAACTTCCACTCCGCCAGCACCAGCGTGGCGATGGTGATCCCCGCCACGACGGGAAACACAGTCAGGATGAGCTTGGCGCGAAAGCTGTGGAACCACTTCATGGGGGAATGTCACCAACGTGACGTGGTATGAACCCCGCGTCAGGCCGCTTGGTTGCTCAGCGCACGCGTTTCATCGAGTACGTGCCGCGGTCTGTGGCGCTCTGGTAGCAGGCAGTAAACTCATCACCTTTGATCGTGCCCTCATAATGGTTGAGGCCGCCCGCCCACTTGGGCCTCAGATACTCGCCTTTGAACACAATGCTGCCATCCTTGAGCCGCTGCACATCGTGAAAGGCCGTGTAGCTGCCGCTGGCAGCCCCATTCCAGGTGGCGTGGTAATAAAAGCAACGAGGCCGCGGGGAGGAGACCCTTCCATCAGCAGACACGTAGTCCAGGATGTCGTGCGAGCCGGGCAGGGGTTTGTCCACCGCACAGCGCAGCTGGCCACGGTTCCCGGAGGTGCTGCTCTGCCAGGTGCCTTCCCACCTGCCCTCCACGCTGTTCGTGTCGGGGGCTTTCTTCCAGGCGGTCCCGAACGTGGAACCGCAGGAGGTGAGGGTGGTCGTCAAAAGCAGACCAAGGGCGAGACGGAGGAGCGAAGTGCGTGTCATAGGTGTGAGGATGGAGCGCATACGAACGTAGGTCCCACGTCGCCTATTTCCTAGTTCCCATTATTCTGTTGGGGCGGGCCATGGCTACTTTTCCGTCATATCACTTTTGCCACCCAGTCTGGCCGCTTGGTTGCTCACCGCACGCGTTTCATCGTGTAGGTGCCGTTGTCCATGGAGCAGCGGTAGTTCGCCTTGAACTCATCCCCCTTGATGGTCCCCTCATACTGGTAGAGGCCGCCAGCCCAGTTCGGAATCTTGTGCTCGCCGGTAAAGGTGCAGGTGCCATCTTTGTGTTCCTTCACGCCGTGTATCGCTTTGTAGCTGCCGCTCAGGATTTTTTTCCACGTGGCATGGTAGAAAAATTCGTGGCCACCCTTTGAATTAGGAGGCACGGAGACGACGCAGCGCAGGGTGCCACAGTGGCCGGTGGCATCGCTGTGCCACGTGCCAGCCCATTTACCGTACGCGCCGGAAGCTGCGGGCGCTTTTTTCCACGCAGACCGAAACGCAAACCCGCAGGAGGGCAGGACAGATGTCAAAATCAGGCCAAGAGCAAGGCGGAGGAGCAGGGCACGTTTCATGAGAGAGGTAGGTGGCATACGAACGTCTTTCTAGACCCGCCTATTTCGCCCTTCCTCGAAGTGCCGGTCAATTTGCAATTCTCAGTTTTCAGTTCCCAGTTTACAATCCCCATAGCTTGCCCTTCGTGGCACGCGTGATGATTGGTTCCCGTTCTCCCTGGCTCGCAGCGCGAACTAGCCACAACCTTCCTCTTGCCCGCGCCCGTATTCACGATACTAACCCGCTAGAACCTCAACCCCACCCACCCTACCATGGCCCACACCCTCCCCCCCCTGCCTTATCCCACCAACGCGCTTGAGCCCACCATCGACCAGCTCACGATGGAGATCCATCACGGCAAGCATCACAACGCTTACGTCACCAATCTCAACAACGCCATCGCCGGCAAGGCCGACCTCGAAGCGCTGTCCATCGAAGACCTCTGCAAAAACATCTCCAAGGTGCCTGCAGACATCCAGGCCCCCATCCGCAACAACGGCGGCGGTCACTTCAACCACACCCTCTTCTGGAACATCATGGGCCCGAACGCCGGTGGCGCTCCGACCGGTGCTCTCGGTGACGCCATCACCTCCACCTTCGGCAGCTTCGACGCTTTCAAGGAAGCCTTCGTCAAGGCTGGCGTGACCCGATTCGGCTCCGGCTGGGCTTGGCTCGTCGTGAAGGATGGCAAGCTCGCCATCACCTCCACCCCGAATCAGGACAACCCCCTCATGGACGGCAGCGGCACCCCGATCCTCGGCTGCGATGTCTGGGAGCACGCCTACTACCTCAAGTATCAGAACAAGCGCCCCGATTACCTCGCCGCTTGGTGGAACGCCGTGAACTGGAGCGCCGTCGCTGCCAACTACACCGCCGCCCTCGGCTGATTCCCCGCTTCCTGACGATCTCGTCTTCCCACAAAGCGCGGAACGGTCACCCCGTCCCGCGCTTTGTCGCTTTAAAATCATGTCCATGGTCCTCCATCGCCTCCGCTCCGGCCTGATCTACTCGCAGGCCTTCGCCGAGTTCTTGGAGTCCAAGCACAACATCGAGTCCATCGGCCACCCGGGGGATGTGCTTCATCTCGACTACGTGCGCTGCAGCCAGGGAGATCTCAGCGGCCAGGAATGGTGCCAGTTCACCTGGATCAGCGGCGCCCAGGCCCCCACCGAGCACCGCCATCAAATCGGCGGCACCGAAGTCTACATCCACAAGCAGGCCATTCGCGGCCTCAAAAACCGCCTCCTCCATTTCGACGGCACCAATGTGGTCGTTAAGCAGTAGCCATGACGACTGAAAACCGAATGAGCCCCGTCCCAACGACCAGCCCAGGGCATTCCGTCTGCCTTCCTCATTCGGCCTTCGTCATTATTTCGTCATTCGGAAATTCGTCATTCGTCATTCCACTCTGATGCCCACCCTCGCCGACATCGGAGAAGACAACCTCATCCGCAAACTCATGCGCGGAGTGAAGCTCGACAGCGATGTCATCGCCGGGGCAGGGGATGACTGCGCTGTGGTGCGCAGCACCAAGGACGAACACACGCTGCTCAAAACGGACGCCCTTGTGCAGGACGTCCATTTCACGCTCGAAACCCCGCCCAAGCTCATTGGGCGCAAGGCCATCGCCCGCGTCGTCAGCGACTTCGCCGCCATGGGCGGCACACCGCGCCACGCCATGATCACCCTCGTCGCTCCGCCGAGTATGCAGGTCGAGTTCCTTACCGAGATCTATCGCGGCATGCGCGCCATCGCCAAGGAGTACGGCATCAACATCGTCGGCGGTGAAACCTCGCGCGGCCTCGTTCTCATGCTCTCCATCTCCATGAGCGGCACCGTCCCCTCCAAACGCTGGCTCTCCCGCAGCGAAGGCAAAGCCGGCGATGTCATCCTCGTCACTGGTCGCCTCGGCGGCTCCATCACCGGCAAGCATCTCAAGTTCCAGCCCCGCCTCGAAGAAGGTCGCTGGCTCTCTGAAAACGCCCATCCGCACGCCATGATGGACATCAGCGACGGACTGGCCAAAGACCTCCCCCGTCTCGCCCTCGCCAGCGGCACGCACTACCAAGTGAACGTCGCCTCACTCCCCTGCAATCCCGGCTGCACCTTCGACCAAGCCTGGGGCGATGGCGAAGACTACGAGCTCCTCCTCGCCGTTAATCCCCGCAGCGTGAAGTCCCTGCTGCAGAAATGGCGCCTCGCCTTTCCCAAGCTCCCCCTCACCATCATCGGCAAACTCGTCCTCCCCGGCGAAGGCCGCCCTCCCGACTTCGAAAGCACCGGCTGGGACCACTTCGCCCTGAGTGCTGACGCATGACCACGCTGCAGACAGCCGACGACGCCCTCGCTTGGGGCACCCAACTCGCGCCGACACTTGCCGCTGGCGATGTCATCGCCCTCTGCGGCACCCTCGGAGCCGGCAAGACCCAGATCACTCGCGGCATCGTCGCCGGCATGAATTCCCAGGCCGCCGTCACCAGCCCCACATTCACACTCGTCCACGAGTACCTCGACGGCCGCCTCCCCATCTTCCATTTCGACTTCTACCGCATGGAATCCGCCGCCGAAGTCATCGGCATCGGCTGGGACGAGTTCCTCACCGAACCCGGCGTCATCATCGTCGAATGGGCCGACATGTTCCCCGACCTCCTCCCACCCCACACCCGCTGGTTCCAAATCGAACCCCAGCCCGACGGCTCGCGGCATGTGACAGAACGCAATACTGCTTCTCCTCCATGAAAACTCTGGCCCTATGCTTTCTAGTTTTTGCCTCGGCTCTGCCCTTGTTCGCCCAGGCTCCCTTGAGCGGTTATGATGTCTTTGAAGTGGTGACCGATGCTTCTGTGCCCACAACGGCATTCAAATACGAAAGCTACATCACAGGGAAATCCATTCGTGGCATGCGGTCGCTGACACCGATCCTCACCGCCCGTGATGTGGCGAAACTCGACATCGAGACCCGCGAAATCGGGGCTGCGCCTTGCAGCGGCGTGACCGCATTGTTTCTTCCCAGTGCTAAAGCAAAACTGCAGCCCTTGCTATCTCGTAACAAGGAGGCTGAAGTTTTAATAGCAATCAACAGCACCCCGCGAGCCAGTTTCAGGGTCGATAAGTTGATCCAATTGATTGAACACAGCTCAACATTGTTTGTGATCTATCAGCTGGAGACCACGAAAGAATACCAGGACGCCGAAGCCATGCTCAAACAGATCAAAAGCGGTCAGTGGAAAGAACCCATGAAACTTGATTCGCCACGGTGACTACATCACGAAAATTCTCGGTGAATTGCTTTGTTCATTCTGGCTTCGTCATTCATTCGTCATTCTGATTTCTTGATTAGTCATTTTCTCTTCATGCTCCTCTCTCTCGACCTCTCCACCGCCCACGGCAGCATCGCCGTCGTTCATGGAGATGACGTGCTCTTCCGCTCCACTTTCCAATCCGAGCGCTCCCACAACGCCCAAGTCTTTGCCCCGCTCCGCGAAGCCCTCGCCGCTGCTGGAGATGAACTCACTGGCATCGTCATCGGCAACGGCCCCGGCTCCTACACCGGCGTCCGCATCGCCATCGCCGCCGCCCAGGGCATCGCACTTTCGCGCAATGTCTGGTGCGTCGGCTGGTCCTCCCTCGCCGCGCCGGACTTGGATGCTCCCGCCAGTTACAACATCATCGGCGATGCCCGCCGCCAGTGCTTCTACCTGGCCCGCGTCGAAAACGGCCGCCTGCTGCCCGACCTCGAAATCGTTTCCGCCGAAATCGCCCGCGAACGCACCGCCGATTGCGAAATAGTGTACACGTTCGACGCCAAATGTCCGCTCGGCCTGTCCCTCCGTTCCGCCAAACCAGACGCCGCCAAGCTTGCCAAAATCGTACAATCCTTGCCCGCCGACGAACTGGCCGCCCTCATCGCCCAGCCCCTCATCCCCCACTACCTCGCCGAAGCTTTCATCACCCTTCCCAAGCGCCCCACCCCATGACTCCCGAACTCATCTCCAACCACGTTTCCGAATGGGGCGAAGGCCCGATCTGGCACGGCGACCGCCTGTTGTACGTTGATATTGAAACCCATAAGATCATCTCCCTCACCCCCTCGACGGGTGAAGAAAAGATCTGGGACGTCGGCCAACGCGTCGGCACTGTCGTTCCACGCACCAGCGGCGGCCTCGTCTGGGCCGGCGACAATGGCTTCTTTTTCCTCGATGAAGCCACCGGCATCAGCACCCCCATCGCCGATCCCGAGCCCAACCTCCCTGACAACCGCTTCAACGACGGCAAGTGCGATCCCGCCGGTCGCCTCTGGGCTGGCACCATTTGCCTCCAGAAGCGCGCCGATGCATCGCTTTACTGCCTTCATACCGATCTGCGCGTCGAAAAGAAATTCGGCCCCGTCACCAACTCCAATGGCATCATTTGGAACCGTGCTGCAAACACGATGTACTACATCGACACGCCTAGCAAAAAAGTGCGCGCTTTCGACTTCGACAACGCCACCAGCGCCATCACCAACGAGCGCGTCATCTGGGACACCAGCACCGATCCCTCCTCTCCGGATGGTATGACCATCGACAGCGAAGACCGTCTCTGGATCGCCTTCTGCCACGGTGCCAAGGTGGTCTGCTTCAATCCCGCCACACAGAAAGAAGAGATGCAGATCGACTTCCCCTGCGTCGAAACGACCGCCTGTGCCTTTGGCGGCCCTGATTTGCGCGATCTCTACATCACCACCGGCAAGAAGCCCGGCTTCATCGAGCCCTTGGCCGGCCGCCTATTCGTCTGCCGCCCCGGTGCGCAGGGAGTGCCATCCAGTGCATTTGGCGGGTGAGCGCGTCTCGATGCCAGTCCGCCTGATGAAGAGAAAATGTGCGACTATGCTTGTGAGGTGTTGAGATACGGTTATAAATTCCATAATAGTCATTTCTATGAAGCTCATTGCTCCCGATCCCGACATGCGTGTTGCAATGCCGTATGAATACACGGCCAGGCCCCTGCTGACTCCCACGGAGGCCAAGTTTCACAGCTGCCTCCTTCAGATCACCGGGGAACGCTGCCGTATTCAGATCAAACCCCGGCTGGCCGATGTGTTTGACCATGAAAAAACGAACGGCGCTTTCCAAATGATCAGCCAGAAGCATGTCGATTTTCTCATCTGCCGTAATGACGACTGGATGCCCATGCTCGGCATCGAGCTGGATGATCCCAGCCACGAGCGCGCCGAAGCCAGGAAGAGGGACATGTTTGTGAACATGCTGTTTGCCTCAACGGGCGTGCTGCTGCTGCGTCTGCCCGTGCAGGAACTCGATCAGCTTGAACGCCTTGTAGAAGGACTCACCAAGGCCTGGAATCATCGCTGGGAGACCTTGGAGATGAGATGATGGGGCAAGAGAATGCCGCATGACAGACTCTCAAGCTGTGGCCAGATAGGCGGATGATACGCACTGTTCTGTTCCTATTGGCCCTGCATACAGCAAATGCTCAAGTAACTCCCCAGAGGGTGGATGTGTGCGTCTATGGAGCGACGCCTGCGGGCATTGTCGCGGCGGTGACGGCACGGCAGGAGGGGTGTTCAGTCCTCATCGTGGAGCCCAGCCGTTGGGTGGGTGGGATTCTTGGTGCGGGGATCAAGCCGATGCAGGACTGCGCGGCTCCGCAGGCGGTGGGCGGGCTGACGACGAGCCGCGTCTTCAAACTGGGCAATCAGCCCCCTGCAATTCGACAAGCCTTCGCAGCCTGGCTGGAGGAGGAGAAGATTCCGGTGCTCTTTGAGCATCGTGTGCAGAAAGTGGAAAAGACAGGCAAGGCGATCACGAAACTCGTGCTGGAACTGGCACCGCCGGACAAGAACGGTGTGCCTGCGCCCAAGGCCACGCAATCCGATGCGGCCGTGGTTGAAGCGAAGGTGTTCATCGATGCCAGCTATGAGGGCGATGTCATGGCGGCGGCTGCGGTGCCTTATGCTGTGGGTCGCGAAGCAAAGGAGGTTTTCAATGAAGAGCTCGCAGGTGTAGGACCAACCACGAACTGGACGCCCATTGATCCCTGCGTGGTGCAAGGCGATGCAAAGAGTGGCCTGCTGCCGCTGGTGGATGCAGATCACGGTTTACCAAAGGGTGCGGCGGATGATTACACGCAGGCCTACAACTACCGCTTCTATGTGACGCGTGATGCGGCGAAGCGGATCGCGTTTGAAAAGCCGGCGAGTTATGATGCGAAGGATTTTGAAGTGGTGGGGCGCTATGTGGAGCACCTCGTTCGCAGCACGGAGGGAGAAGATAAATTGCTCAAGCGACTGCGGGACATTTTCCCAGGCTGGCTCAACAGCGGTGAGTACAACTACAAACGTGATTCTTTGGTGACTATCGCGCCGCTGGGAGTGAGCCGGTATTACCAGGATGGGAATTGGGAAGCAAAGTCGCGCATCTGGCGGCAGCACAAGGACTACCTCAGCGGCCTGCATCACTTTCTGAGCACGGACTCAAGGGTGCCGGAGAAGTTTCGCGCCGAGACGGCGGCGCTCGGACTGGACAAAACGATGCATGCCGACACCGAGGGTTGGCCGAATCAGCTTTATGTCCGAATCTCGCGACGCATGCAGGGGCCTTATGTGCTGACGCTGGCGGATGTGTGGAACAAGACGCAGGTGGAGGACAGCATTGGGCTGGCTCTTTACGGTGTGGACATTTATCCGGTGCGTCGTTACGCCGTGGCAGATCCTGGAACCGGGAAGATGGGCGTGGCAACGGAGGGAAACATGTTTGTCGGCGGCTCTCAGGGCACCGGGCATCCTTATCCCATTCCGTATCGGGCGATCACGCCGAAGTCGGAAGACTGTAGCAATCTGCTCGTGCCCGTCTGCTTCTCAGCAAGCTACATCGCCTATGCATCAGCGCGTATGGAGCCGGTGTTTTGTGTGATTGGTGAGTCGGCTGGCATCGCTGCCGCTCAGGCGATTCATGCCGGTGTGCCGGTGCAGCAAATTGATGCAACGAAGCTCCGCAGCCGCCTCCTTGAGCGCGGTCAGATCCTCGCATGGACAGGCCCGACGCTGCGGCATGAACCGGGCACTGTAGAGGCGGGAGAGTGGGACTCGAAGGAATCTTGGAGCGAAGCCCAGCCGGGATGGGAATGGCTGTTTTCGTTTATCGACACCAGCAAGGACGGGAAGATTTCAACGACAGAGCATGCTGCGTTTCAGGCTTACAAAAAGCAGCACCCGGACTGGGTGAAGAAACTCAAGGCGGAGAAAGGAAACTAGAAGCACCATCGATAATCACCGGAGCTTTGCGGCGGACGCCGATGTAGATGGGGGAGCGCTGGCGTTCGAGCCACTTGTGCTGGAAGGGGAGTTCGGTGTTGAAGGCGTGGAAGTGCCAGGGGCCGTCGTCGGTGCGGATGGAGTATTGCAGGGCGCGGCCGCCGTCGAGGAGGGTGGCGTGCTGGACGTTGAGCTTGCGGGCGATCTCTGTGACTTCACTGACGTTCATGACGCCACCGTCGCCGGAGAGGACGAAGACGATGGTGCCATCGCTGCGCATGCCGACGAGGGAGCGGTAGCTGATCTTGGAGCCGTCGAAATGTTCATCGGGCTTGAGGTCCACGTAGGAGAAGGTGGTGTGGTTCTTCATCACGGAGGGGTAGACCTGGCAGCCTTCCTGGATGAGACCGGGGACTTCATTGAGGAGCGACTTGGGCCCGCACCAAGGACGACCGTCTTTGACGAAGAAGCAGCCGCTCCAGTCGCCGAAGGGTTGATTGACCTGGCGGCCTTCGTGGTAGACCCAGCCCATGGGGCGTCCTTTGGGGTCGCGGAAGTTGGCGGTGATGGAGAACCAGAGATTGCCATCCTCCATGCGCTCACGCGCGGTGGTGAGGGCAAACTTCGGCTGGTAGGTGGTCATGAAATCGAAGCGATCGGCGGAGAGAGTGACGACATGGACCTCCGCCCCGAAAACACGCTGGGCGATGCTGGCCAGGGTGCCGCCTGCGCGACGGACCTTGAGCGTGGCCCAGCGCATGCCGGTCTCGCGATGGCGCTCGATGAGGGCGGCGTCGAGGTCTCCGGCGGTGAGGGCGACGGCGGGTTTCCACTCGCCGCGCTTGGTGAGAATCTGGAGCGGCGCTTTGGAATCACGCACGCTGACGGCGACGAGATTGCTGTTCAGATTGAAAAAGACCTCGCCGGCAAGCCAGGCCAGCAGCGCGCCGGCAAGGGCGAGCAGCAGAAGCAGCTTGAGGCATCCGCGTTTTCTAAGCATGGGGGTGTGTCAGCATGGAGAACAGTGAGGAACGATCAAGAGCCGATGTCATGCCGATGAATGAAGATTGATTCGGGCGCGGCCCTGTTCGAACTTTGAGGGTATGAAATTGAAACTGTTCTCCGCATTGTGGCTTCTCAGTTCCCTCGGTCTGCAGGCGCAGACACCTGCTCCGGCACTGACGCTGAAGGCCAGCACGGATCATCCCGATGCCTTGTACAAGGTGGGTGAGACGGCCACCTTCACGATTGAAGCGCTGCAAGACGGCAAACCCTTGGCGGATGGCAAGGTGCTATGCGTGCTTTCCAAGGATGGCGTGCAGCCGCAGCCGCCGCAGACGCTGAATGTGAAGGACGGCAAGGCAACGCTGATCGGCAAGCTGGACGAGCCCGGATTCCTGCTCCTGCGTGCCACGAGCGACAAGGCCTCCACCATGGCGGCTGCGGGCTATGATCCGCTGCTGCTCAAGCCCAGCATGCCGGTGCCGGAGGATTTTGATGCGTTCTGGGATGCGCAGAAGGCCGCGCTGGCACAGGTACCGGCGAAAGCGACGCTCACACCCGTGACAACAGGTGTGCCGAAGGGGGTGGCGGCCTTTGATGTACAAATCGACTGCGTGGACAAACCGGTGACCGGTTATTTTGGCAAGCCACTGCAGGCCAAGGCAAAGTCTCTTCCGGCGATCCTGCATGTGCATGGAGCTGGTGTGCGCAGTTCGAATCTCGGCAGCGTTTCTTGGGCGCTGAATGAAGGCGGGATGCTTTCGCTGGACATCAATGCACACGGTCTGCCCAACGGGAAGCCGAAGGAGTACTATGAAGAGATGGCTTCGGGAGAACTGAAGGGCTACTGGAACGCGAACCCGCAGGATCGCGAGAAGATTTACTTCAAGGGCATGTTCCTGCGACTGATTCGTGCGATCGACTTCCTCACCGCGCAGCCGGAGTGGGATGGGAAGACGTTGATTGTTTATGGTGCCAGCCAGGGGGGCTTTCAGGCATTTGCTGCAGCGGGGCTGGACAAACGGGTCTCATTCATCTGCGCCGGTGTGCCGGCGGGCTGTGACCACACTGGCAGCCAGGCCAACCGCATCAACGGCTGGCCGAAGATCGTGCCCAATGATGCGGAGGGCAAACCAAACGCCGCAGCACTGCAGGCATCGCGCTACTTTGACAACGTCAACTTTGCCATCCGTGCGACGTGCAAGGGTGCGGTGGTGACCGTGGGCTTCATAGATACGACCTGCCCGCCGACAAGCGTGTATGCGGCCTACAATGCCCTGACAGTTCCCAAGGAAATCCACAACGACATCCTCTCAGGGCATACCAGCACGCCAGCAGCCAGCAAGTTTATGCAGGCGGCGGCCTTGAAGCATGTTCGCGAGGCTAAGATCAAGTGATTACATGGTGTTTACCGCTACATTGGTGATAGATGTGCGATTTTAGGTGCAGGATTCTTTCAAAAAAACGCAAAAAAAGATGTCATAAAGATTCGGCGAGGGTAGAATCAAGGCTCCGCCTATGACATATCGACTCCCATTGTTTAAATCCATCGCGTTTATCGCCAGTCTCTGCCTTCTGGGTGTTTCTGGTCTGCCACTTCAGGGCCAGGAGGCCAAAGCCAAAGGTAAGCCTGCCCATAACAAAAAAGGTGCCCCTCCCACGGCTGCCTCTCTCGTCAAAGACATGAAGGCTTCCCTCGCCTTCATCGCCAAAAACTCCAAGGACATCAATCCGAAGTCCAAGCAGGCTGTGCCGTTTTACGCCGCCCTGAAGTCCACTGCGAAGGGTCTCGATCAGCTTGAAAAAGGCATTGCAGACAAGAGCCCCGAGATGCTCAAAGGCCTGGACACGACCGGTGAAGGCGTGACACAGCTTTCCACCACCTGGGCCATCATCCGTGGTGGCCATCCGAAGTCCCAAGTGGGCCGCGGTGTGAAGTCCCTTGATGCTGCTTATGAAATGTACCTCAGCCATTTCGGCCCCTCCGTTGCCATCCTGAAAAAAGGCGGCAAAAAGGGCAAGCTCACCGACGCTGAACTCGCTGAAATTCAGGGCGCAGGCCCGAAGATGGAAGAGCTCATCGGCAACCTGAAGCAGGCTGCAGCCACCGCGAAGCCAAAGTCCTATCAGCATCGCATGATCACCGACCTCATCGGTCTGGCCACGAAGATTCTGGGCATCCAGGGCACGGATCGCGGCACCTATGCGCGGTATCAGTACCAGACCGGCCGCCTGAGAAACTCGATGGGCGCTTATGGCAACATCTCCCGTTCCTACTACCCGGACTACTACCAGTCCTCATGGGGCAAGCTCACTCCTTTCGTCAATGTGCTGACCTCCATCTTCGGTGGTTCGGCCTGGAACTACTATGACGGCTGGAACTACTATGACTCCAGCATCGCCAACTATGGCTCATACTATGAGAGCACCTCCATCAGCTCTTCCGTCAGCATGAGCGAAGTCTCCTCTTTTGAAGAGTCCGTGGAAAGCTACAGCGAAGAAACCGCCACGGAAGAAGATACCGAAGACGAAGAAGAGATCGACGAAGAGCAGGAAGAAGAAGACGAGGAAGACGACCAGTCCCTCGCTGACGAAGCTGCTGACTGCGAAGACGACGACGACGGCGACGGCATCTCCGACGAAGAAGATGACGATGACGACAACGACGGCGTCAGCGACGAAGAAGACACCGACGACGACGGCGACGGCGAGTCCGACGAAGAAGACGCTGACGAAGATGAAGAAGAGGAAGAAGAAGACGACGGCGACGACGACGATTGCGACGGCGCTGCCGATTGCGATGACGGCGGCTGCTGCGAGGAGTAATCCTTCGTAGTGAGAGTTTCTCTTTGAAACAATTTTGAGCGTATGGTCTCCGGGCCATGCGCTTTTTTTATGGGTGCAGCCGCCTGCAACGTTTGGGGACCGCTGTGGTCAGAGATTTGTGAGCAGCGGTCCTGTGCTGCTGCCGATATGAAGAGCCTCCGGGGCTGATCCTTGCCGTATCATGGCGAGACCGATGGTCTGGCCGGTGGCGGGATGCTTTGTCACGCTGGTGACTTTGCCGACGGCCTTTTCAATCCAGAGTTCACCGCCTGCATTCACCGCCACGTCGGATGTGAAGGCGATCATCTCGCGAGGCATTTTGCCGGTCGTCTTGATGCGTGAGAGCACCTCCTGGCCGATGTAGCAGCCTTTGGTGAAGTTCATGGTCCTGGCTTCGAGGCCTGCTTCCGGTGGAAATGTTTCGGCGTTTAGTTCGTGCGGCCAGCGGGGGATTCTTTGCAGGATGCGCCAAGTTTCGAGGTCGGCCTCGCTCAAGATGGGGAGTGATTCGAAAATGGGAGTGGTGGCGGAGGCGGGCAGCCAGATATCCAGGCCAGTTGAGCCGAAGCGATTTGAACGCAGGGAGTAATGAGGGAATCCGTTCGAGCAATGAACGCTCTCCATGCGGGCAGGAGTGCCCGCATCACTCCAGAAATGCCAGAGCTGCCACTCCTCGGTGACATCGGTCAGTTCCACGTCATCGGCCACGATGTAGCGCTCCAGACGCATGCCCAGTGTCTCGCGAAGGTCGGGCTCGGCGTCCAGCAGCAGTGAATCGCCCTCGGCATGCACAAACACATCTGCAGCGATGCGGCCCTTCACATCTGTCACGCAGGCATAGAGTGATTCAGCCGGTTTGACCTGTCGCATATCATTGGTGACCTGACCGTTGAGGTAGCGAATGCGGTCGGTGCCGGTGAGGCGGAACTTGGCGCGTGAGGAAAGATTCACAGCGGCTCCGCGGGTGGTGATCTGTTGGAAGAACTCGGCAGTCATGCTGCATGAATGGACAGACCGCGCGGTGTCGCAAGCTGGCAAAGTCGATGGATTGCATTGACTCGCAGTGCTTGGCACTACAGAATCGGTCTTCACTCATGCGTACTTTTCTACTGCTCCTGTCTGCTATTTCTTTGATTGGTTTTGTCCCGGGGGCCGCTGCACAGGCTCCCGCTGCCGCGCCTGCGGCCACCAGCCCAGCGGCTAAAATCCGCGTCGTCACCCGCAACTTGGAGCCATTCTCTTTTGAAAAGGATGGCCGTCGTGTGGGGTATGCAGCGGAGTTGTGGGACCAACTGGCACGCGAGACGAAGCTCGACTACGAGGTCAAGGTGGTGAACACCGCCGCTGAAATCATCGAGGAGCTGAAGAACAAAACGGCGGATGTGGGCGTGGGTGCGATCAGCGTCACGGCCAAGCGCGAAGAGGTCATCGACTTCACCCAGCCCTTCTATGAGTCAGGCCTGCAGGTGCTGGTCAATGGAGGCAGCGGCAGTTTTGCTGACAGCATCTTCTCCCTCATCGGCAGTCTCTTTAACATCGAGCTCATCGGCGCTTTCGCCCTGCTCCTGGTGACGATGCTCATCATCTCCCACCTCGTCTGGCGCTTTGAGCATCCGCTGAACGGCGACCAATGGCCGGAAGATTACAAGAAGGGCATGTTGGAGTCCTTCTGGTGGACGATCAGCACGCTGCTCGTCGGTGGCGCTGACAACAAAGGCCCCGTTGGCGTCGGTGGTCGTATCGTGGCCATCGTCTGGATGCTGCTGAGCATCGTGCTGGTCTCCTTGCTTACCGCTTCCTTCACCACCACCCTGACCGTGAACACCCTCAAGGGCGACATCAATGGCCCTGACGATCTGCCCGGCCGCAAAGTCGCCACAGTGAAGGGCAGCACCACCGAAACCTTGCTCACCACCAAGGGGGCCAAAGTGGTGCCCTATGCCACCGTCACCGAATGCGTGGCCGCCTTGAAGAGTAAAGATGTGGATGCCGTCGTTTACGATGCACCCGTGCTGCAATACGAAGCAGGCAAACTGAATGACGAAAACCTGCAAATGGTCGGCCGCGTGTTTGAGCACCAGAACTACTCTTTCGCCCTGCAGCAGGACAGCACACTGCGTGAGAGCCTGAACCAGGGCCTCCTGAAACTCACCGAACAAGGTGTCGGCAAGGAACTGAACAAAAAGTACTTCGGCGAAGAGAAGTAAGCCAAGGCCGAGCCTGTTATTTTAAATCCGCGAAGAGCGACGGTGTGATGCCGTCGCTTTTTTGCTTTGCGGCTCTGGTCCGTAGGTTGGGGGTGTTTGGCGGTCTGCTTCTCTCGTAAACACCTGCCCCCCCTGCGCCAAACCGCCCGACCGCGAGGACGTTCGCTGGCTCATGTGTTTGCGGTACGCTCATGGACGGGCCCATTCTACGCACTACGTGCTTCGAAGGACACACGGGCTATTGCCACACACATCCAACGGCCGGGCATCGGGCCTCCGCTATCGTCGCTTGCCATCTCTGGCTTCCGCAGTCATGAAACAAGGACGCGTCGTATGCCTGCCTCTCCCACATCCTCTCCTGGTATCTTTGCCACCATCGTGGCGGTGTTTCGGCAGAATCGCGTGCCATGCCTGGTGCTGAATGCGTTCGCCGTGGCCCTGGTGGTCAGCTACTATCAGCTGCCGGCGCTGGCGGGTTTCTGGGAGTCGCTGGGCGCATTCAAGACGCACTGGTCCTTCGCTTTTTCCTGTGTATCCACCATGTTTGCGGCGGCGCTCATGCCCACGGGTATTCAGCGGATCATGGGAACACTGCCAAAAGAGGGGGGGGGAAAGCGTCTGCTGTTGCTCATGCTGTTCTGGGGGTATCGCGGCATGGAGATCGATCTGTTTTATCACTTCCAGACCTGGATGTTTGGAGATGCGCCTAATGCCGCAACGCTGGTGAAGAAGGTGCTGGTGGATCAGTTCATCATGAGTCCGATCTGGTTTGTGCCCACGTATGTGATCGCCCTGCGCTGGGTGGAGCTGGGCGGCTCCTGGGCACGCACGCGGCCGACCTTGAACCGTGAATTTTGGATGCGCACCTGCCCGACGGTGCTCATCACGAACTGGCTGGTGTGGATTCCTGCGCTGGCCCTCGTTTACAGCCTGCCTGCGGCGCTGCAGTTTCCGCTGTTTTCTGTGGTTATGTGCTTCTTCATTCTGGTGGTGACGATGATGACGAGGGAGAAGAGCGCGGGCGCGAGGACGGCAGATTTGTCAGTGACAGGCTGAGGCTTTTTTGCCAAGTTCGAGGAACTGCATGAACAAACGCTTCTTCGTTTTTTTCCAGCTTGTGCTCATCCTCGGGCTGCCTGCCTGCAAGCTGACACGCGTGCTGCCTGGGGATTCGATCATCACGGAATGGGACTGGCTGAGATCCGTGCCGCTGGCAGTCGCGGGCTTGGTGTCACTGATCTTTGGCTTCATCCTGTTGAGGGATGCGGTCACCGACCATCGAGCTGAATTTTTTCTGGTGCGCGGATGGTCGCGTTTATTGACGGGGAAATTTGGGGCGGGCCTGGTGGGGCTTTGTGTCTTCTTTTGCTACGCGGCATGGATGGACCACGGCGTGTACCAGAAGCTGAACCGGCAGGGAGTGGCGATCAAAATCGACGGGGAGGTGGTGCCCTTTGAATGGAGAGACCTCAAGGAAGTCATCGGCAGGATCAAATCTCCGCACTTTGCACTGCGCTTTGAGCATGGCGGGAAGGTGGGGGTGATGACCTTTGATCAGAAAGAGATTGGCGTCGTCACCCAGGACCTGGCCATTGAGATTACGGAGTCGAGTTTGAAAGCCCAGGGTCTTACCCAAGGGATTGGTGGCATGTTCTATGAAGTGAATGGCAAGTAGCGGAGTCCGAGAGAACCAGAGGGCAGGCAGCTCACAGGCCTTTGCCGGTGCGGTCTCTCAGCAACTCAATGAGCCGCACGAGTTCCTCCTCGCTGATGTCTACGAAGGAGTCGAGGGTGCGGATGGCGGTGATGATTTCCTCGTGAGTGGGAAGTGATTCATCCGTGGGATCACTGGGCTTTTGCGCGGGATGGTGGAAAGCGTTGGGGTAGCGCCGCCAAGGGAAGGCATAGTTGATGAGCACGGCGAGCAGCACCATGACGAGGGCATTGGTGAGGACGGGGAAGAGCACGAAGCTGAAGCCGAGCTGCTGGATGGCGCTGCCCCCCATGACTGCGGTGAAGGCGGTGGCACCGCCGGGCGGGTGGATGCATTTGAGCTGCTGCATGGCCCCGATGGCGAGGCCGACGGCACAGGCTGCGGCGATGGCGGGGTGAGCTATGAACTGGGCACAGGCGACCCCAATGAGCGCGGAGATACCATGCCCGGCGATGACCGGCCAGGGCTGGGAAAGCTGGCCGTGAGGCACGCCAAAGAGCAGCACGGCGCTGGCGCCCATGGAGGTGATGAGAGCGGCCGCCCCCCCTGCGGGGAGGGCGTGCGTGGAAATGGCAATCAGCGCCAGAATGGCGAGTCCGCCGCTGAGGGTGGAGACGACTTTTTCAGTGATGCTGACTTCGATGAGCTCGATGCCGAGCCATTGGCGCAGTTTGTGAGTGGGCACTGACGGGAGCGTTTTTATTGGGCGGTTTCGTCAGCGAAGTCGGCGTCGGAAAATTGGGCGAGATAACATGGCGGGCTGGCAAAGCCCGCAGGCTCGTCTTCGATCTCCTGCGCTTTCGCGAGATGGGGCAGCCAGGTGAGCAAGGCTTCTGCGCTCGTGCTCTCTGGCTCACTTTCTGCAGGTGTTACATCGATGGGTGAAGATGGTTTCATTGGGAGGGAGTGAGCGGGGTGCTAAGGCCGATGCGGGTGGCTACGAGCCAGCGGTGACGGTTCCACCACAAGCCGGCGATGATGGCGCCGAGGGCGTATGCAGCTACATCGGCGGGGTCTCCTGATGCGTGCGTGAGTTTGGGAATGATCCATTCGAAGAGCAGTGACCAGAACACGAGATGCCCGGCGATCTCGCCCGGCTGCGGCGGCCCATCCTGCGCGCGCAGCCCCAGACGGTGATGCAGCCAGAGCACGGGCGGCAGCGCGCAGGGGATGAGCCAGAGGTCATTGAAGTGAAACATCATGAAGCCCGGCAGTGAGTGGGGCTTGATGAAGCAGCGGTTGATGGCGTAGGCCATGCAGGCGATCATGAACAAGGCATCACGGAAGCAGTGGAAGCGTGGCATGTCAGCACAGGGCGTAAATGACACCGGCCGAACAGGCGGCGATGAGGAGCTTGATCAGCAGTGCTTTGGTGATGAGCAACATGGTGGTGAAGGGGGGGATGGCTGCGCTTCAGCTCTGATTGGCTGGCATCTTTCGAATATTGAAATCGCAGGCAGAACGGGAGAGAGAATGATCCTCAACGACGTTGTGGTCCGGGCATGGAGACACAATGTGGGCTGTCAGGCTTGGTTGGACTGGCATTCTGAATATAAATATCGTAATACGATACATGTCAAACAAGGATGGCCCCGAAAATGCTGCACACGAAGGCATGCCCAGACGCAGACCGATCTCCAAATCTCAGTATGAATACCTCGCGGCATTTCGCTTCGCGCTGAGGAAGTTCCTTCGTTTCAGTGAAGATGCCGCAGGTGAGGCGGGGCTGACGCCGCAGCAGCATCAGGCGCTGCTGGCGATCAAAGGGTATCCTGGCCGGGACCGTGTCACGGTAGGGGAGCTGGCGGAACGCCTACAGATCAAACACCACAGCGCTGTCGGGTTGATCGACCGTCTGGTGCTGGAGAATCTGGTGGAGCGCGATGCCTCGGCAGAGGATCGGCGCCAGGTGCACATCAGCCTCACCGCGCGTGGGGAGGGCATGTTGGAGGAGCTTTCATCCATGCACCGGGAGCAGTTGCGGCTGATTGGGCCGGAGCTGAGCAGCCTGCTGCAGAGACTGGGGCAGGGGGATGCCGGGGCTTGATCAGCGGAGACGCTGATGCGGCTGAGCGTTGAGGGATCAGGATGATCCCTCTCCTGGTGGGAGGCGCTGGGAGGACCAGTCTATGCGGCGGGACTCAACAAGTGCTACTTCCAAAACTTCTCAATCGCTGCGACGAGGCCGGGGATAGTGTTTTCTTTGGCCTCGACATCGACCTTGAGGCCGCGGGCTTTGATGGCGGCGCTGGTGACGGGGCCGATGCTGGCGATCTTGATGCCTTCGGGGAGGGCGACTTTGAGGTTGAGGAAGTGCTCGACGGTGGAGGCGCTGGTGAAGGTGATCATGTCGGCACCTTCTTCTTTGAGACGGGCGAGGGCTTCGAGGTTGTCCTCGGTCTCTGCGATGGTGCGGTAGGCTTCGCATTCATCGACGATGGCTCCCATGCCGCTGAGTTCGTTGGCGATGACTTCGCGCGCTTCCTGGGCGCGGACCCAGAGCACCTTCACGTTGTCCATGTCCTGGTGGTCCTTGAATGCTTTGACGAGGCCTTCGGCGACGTAGTGGCCTTTGTCTGGCATGAGGTCCACGGCGAGGTGGCGGGCCTTCACCTTTTCGGCGGTGCCGGGTCCGATGCAGGCGATGCGCACGCCGCCGATGCTGCGGGCGTCGTTGTAGAGCTTGTCGAACATGGTGAAGAAGGCGTCCACGCCGTTCGGACTGGTGAAGATGATCCAGTCGTAGGTGTGGCAGTCCTGCACGAGTTCGCCGAAGGACATCTGATCCTCCACGGGGGCGATGCGGATGGTGGGCATTTCGATGACGTTGGCACCGAGGACGGAGAGCTGCTTGCTCAGCACGCTGGCCTGGGCGCGGGTGCGGGTGACGACGATCCTTTTGCCGAAGAGCGGGCGGTCTTCAAACCAGTTCAACTGCGGGCGCTCGGTGACGACGTCGCCGATGACGGCTACGGCGGGCGCTTTGAAGCCTGCGGCTTTCACCTTGGCGGCGATGTCGCTGAGGGTGCCGACGAGGGTCTGCTGGTGGCTGTGAGTGGCCCAGCGCACGAGGGCGACGGGGGTTTCAGGATTGGCGCCGTGCTTGAGGAATTCGCGGGTGATTTCTTCGATGCGTTCCACGCCCATGAGGAAGACTTTGGTCCCGTCTGCCTGCGCGAGCTTGGCGTAGTTGAGCGAGGTGTCGGGCTTCGTCGGGTCTTCGTGGCCGGTGAAGATGGTGAGCTGGGAGGCGTGAGAGCGGTGCGTGACCGGAATGCCGGCATACGCCGGGCCGGCGATGGCGGAGGTGATGCCGGGGACGATTTCAAACTTCACGCCGGCTTCGTGGAGCTCGGCGGCTTCTTCGGCACCACGGCCAAAGAGCACGGGATCTCCGCCTTTCAGGCGCGTGACGGTCTTGCCTTCGGTGGTGAGCTTGACGATGAGCTTGTTGATTTCATCCTGCGACAGCGTGTGGTCACCGGCCTTCTTGCCGACGTAGATGCTGGCCGCACCGTCCTTGGCGTAGCGAAGGTGCTCGGGGTTGCAGAGGTAGTCGTAAACAAGGACGTCGGCGGCCTCGATGCATTCCTTGCCCTTGAGCGTGAGAAGTCCGGGATCGCCGGGACCGGCGCCGACGAGATAACAGATGCCAGGGGTGATTTTCTTGGTGGCCATGGTGGGAAAGGGGGCGCTCAAGGTGTCGAAACCACGGCTTACTGCAAGGATGGATGACGGATTCCCTTTTACTGAATGATGGTCGAGGTTAAATCGTTAAGGATGCCAACCGTGCCTGCCATCCTCTTAAATCTGCCTGCTGCCTGTGATCCTGCTGAACCTGTGCTCCTGGCGATCTCTGGCGGGCGGGACTCGGTGGCGCTGCTGCACCTGCTGCGGGAGGCGGGGTTTACCCAGCTGATTCTCTGCCATTTGAACCATGGTCTGCGCGGCAAGGAATCGATCGACGATGCGGCGTTTGTGCGCCGTCTGGCGAAGAAACTGGGGGTGAAGTGCGAGATCGAGACGGAGGATGTAGCGGCGCTGGCGGAGAAAAGCCGCGTTTCGACTGAGACGGCGGCGCGTGAGGCCCGGCATGCGTTTCTGCTGCGCATGGCGGAGAAATACGACGTGTGGGTGGTCCTGCTGGCACATCATGCGGAAGATCAGGCGGAGACGATTTTTGCCAATCTGTGCCGTGGCACGGGGCTGGCCGGACTGGCGGGCATTCATGCGGTGCAGCGGCTGGACACGGGCCTGCATCTGGTGCGCCCGCTGCTGCAGGTGCGGCGCAGCGAGATCGATGCATATCTTAAATCCAAGCGCTTCAAGTATCGGGAGGATTCGAGCAACACCTCGCCGAAGCATCGGCGGAACAGGGTGAGGCATGAGGCGCTGCCGCTGCTGAACGATATTTTTGACCGTGACGTGGTGCCGCAGGTGCTGCGGCTGGGCTCGCTGGCGGAGCAGGATGATGACGCGCTGCAGCGTCTGGCCCTGGCGTTTCTGATGGCGGAGGGGCGGGTGAAGGAAGATCGTTCGCTGGTGATCACGCCGGAGCTGCTTGCGCTGCATCCGGCGGTGTCGTCACGGGTGTTTGCGCTGTGGCTGCGCGAGGCCTGGGAGCTGCCGGGCATTGATCATGATGTCATTGAAGCGGCCCTGGGCATGCTGGCGCCGGATGGAGGGGCGAAGATCAATCTGCCGGGGGACATGCATCTGCGGCGGAAGGCGAAGCGGATGTGGGTGGAGTAGGGGCGGCGTGAGCTTGAGACAATGCTGTCCAACCCGCGATGGTTTCAGGACGGACTACTGTCATAGCAGCGCATGAGCAGGGTGGAAACACGCGGATGAGACACACGTGCTGGCATCGCTACGCGATGCGTAGAGTTTGAGGAAACTTATCCCGATGAACGAGGGGTATCGCTTCACTCAACCCCTCGCTACAGGCTTGGATGGCTCCGCCATCAATCTCTACTGCAGGCGCATGCCACCGGCGTTGAAGTAGGTTTTTGAAACTCTTCCAAGCCTGCCCGTGCCTTATTGATGAGCCTCACCCCTCCAGCGTGTGGACGAACAAGCCGCTGCGGAGCTTGGGCTCAAACCAGGTGCTCTTGGGGGGCATGATCTGGCCGACGTCGGAGATGGCCATGAGCTGATCGACGGTGGTGGGGAACATGGAGAAGGCGACGGTGTGCTCCTTGGCGTTCACGAGTTTTTCCAGTTCAGCGGTGCCACGGATGCCGCCGATGAAGTCGATGCGCTTGCTGGTGCGCGGATCGTCGATGCCGAGGATCGGCTTGAGGAGGCGGTCCTGCAGGATGCTGACGTCGAGCTGGTCGATGGGGCTGGCGTCTTTAGCGGCTTCCCAGGTGAGCTCATACCACTGGTCCTTGAGGTACATGCAGCATTGGCCGCCCTTGGTGGGGGACTTGAGCGTGGTGGGCTTGATCGTGAAGACTTCGCCGACCTTCTTGAGGAACTCTTCGCGGTCGTTGCAGTTAAGATCCTTCACCGCGCGGTTGTAAGGCAGGATTTTGAGTTCGTTGCCGGGGAAGAGGACGCTGAGGAACCAGTTGTAGTTTTCCTCACCGGTGTGGTTCGGGTTGGCCTCGCGGCGGAGCTTGCTGACGCGGAAGGCGCTGGCGGCGCGGTGGTGGCCGTCTGCCACGTAGGCGCAGGGCACCTGGCTTTCAAACAGGCCGGTCAGGGACACGCAGAGACCCAGCGAGATGCGCCAGAGCTGATGGCGCACGCCATCGGGGGCGGTGAAGTCATTGATGGGCTTCTCGTCCTTCATGAAGCTCTCGATGAGGGCGCTGATGCCAGGACGCTGGCGGTAGGTGAGGAAGATGGGGCCGGTGTTGGCGTTGAGCGCGTCGACGAGGTTGGTGCGGTCGTCCTCTTTGTCCTGACGGGTCTTTTCGTGCTTCTTGATGATGTCCTTCTCGTAGTCCTCGGTGTGGCAGACGGTGACGAGGCCGGTCTGGCTGTGGCCGGCGATGACCTGGCGGTAGAGGTACATGCAGGGCTTGCCTTCGCGCACCAGGATGCCGTCCTTTTGCAGGCGGTCGAAGTTCTCGCGGGCCTTGGCGTAAACAGGGGCGGAATAGGGGTCGATTTCGGGATCGAGATCGATTTCGGCGCGGTCCACATGCAGGAGGCTGAAGGGCTTGCCCTTGGCCAGGGCGGCGGCTTCCTCACGGTTCACCACGTCGTAAGGAACGGCGGCGACTTCGGGGGCGTTTTTCTGGGTGGGGACGAGACCTTTGAATGAGCGGATGCGCATGGGGCGGGATAAGGCGACGGGGGGCGGTTGTCAATCCGCACTCTCGGGCGGATTTGCTTCAGGATTCCGAACTAAAACGACTCTGCCGTGCCAGTGTGCCAGCGGGCTGGTAAAAATGACGACTTGGGTGTATGAATTGTCCGTGGATGAAGCCCCGTTGTTCTTAGAATTCGACAAACCGCGCTACCTGCTGCCGGAGGGCTGCAAGGATCTGTATGACGTGATCCTTCTGCAAGAGCAGGCCGCCGCCGGTGGCTCTGCGCTGAAAAGGCATGTTTCCATGCCTGCTTCAGAGTCCACTCCGCCAGTCTGCATCACGATCTCGGGATTGGTGACTGTGGGTGCTTTGGCGCACCTGCTTCAGGTGAAGCCGTACCGGCTTATTTGCACACTGATCAAGTTCAAGACATTCGCCTGTATCACTTCGGTCATCAGCTTTGACACCGCCGCCAAAGTTTGTGCGTACTACGGTGTCGCGGTACACAAGGCTGAAGATTTCTGAGCCGATGTTGCGGGGACGTGCGCGCGTTCAATCCGCACTTTTGGCAGCATTCGCCTCATGATTCTCCCGAGCCACTTTGCGTGCGGCAGAGACGACGTGGGTGCAGGCTTCGATGCAGAGGAGGGGGACGGCGTTCGGGGCGTGATTGGGCTGCGTTTTGGCGGCAGCGGCTCCGGCCATCGGCTGGGTGGCAGTGAGGGGCCAGAGGATGCGGCGGAGGCATTTGGTATTGGCGCAGGTCTTGCCGATGAGCGCGTGGGCCTGATCATCGGTGATGGTGTTGACGAAGCGATACATGCCGGTCTGGCGGCCGAGGAGGTCGCGCAGCGGCACGGCGGTAAGTTTTTCCTGCTCCAGTGCACGCGCCATGCCGATGGCGGCGGGGTAGAAGAAATCGAGGGCGAGGCGGAGTTCGTCGAGGTCGGCGAGATCGAGCCGCCAGCCGCGATTCAAGGTGGGGGCGGAATGCAGCGGGCGGAAGGTGCCGCCAGCATCGTTCCGGGCGATGAAGAGGGCATCGTGCGCCTCGTGATGGACTTGCAGATCGTCTTTGCCGCGATCGGCGATGTGGCAGAGCGAGTAGGTGCCGTCGGGATTGGTGGTGATGACGATCTCGCCGATCTCATCGAGGCCGGAGTTTAACCAGTAGGCGAGGGAGGATTTCACCTCGTCATTCGGCATGCCTTTTTTGTTCTGCACCTGGTGCTTGGTATCGAAGTCGTGCACCTGATCGAGGATGACGTCTGCCATGAGGGGCTCGGTGCCGATGGCACCGCTGTAGTAGATCTGGCGGCCCTGGAGTTGATGCGGGTTTTGATGGAAGACGCCGCTCTCGCTCAGCGCCTCGCCGACGTCCTCGCGCATGCCGAGGAGGACGGGGATGTCTTGAAAGCTGTGCAGGCCGTCGGCGATGAAGAAGGGGACGACAACGACATTCGGCGCGGTGGTGAGCGTGGCCCAGTCCTTCACAAAGGGGGCCTCCTCCATGTAGGCGTCGATGACTTCGGCGAAGCCGTAGTGGCCGCCGCGAATGAGGGCGACCTGATCCTGAATGGCCTTGGTGGAGTTTTCGTTCAGGCTGGTGCCGTGGCCGACGATGACGAGGCTGGTCTGCTCACGCGGCACATGGGGCGCGACTTCATCGGCGCGCTGAATGAGGAGGCGCGTCATGTTCGGGTGGATGCCAACGGGATCGCAGTAGTGGATCGTTTTGCCATCGCGCTGCGTGGTGGGGCCGTCGAGCCGCAGCTCACGCGGGAGCACCTGCTGGCAGAAATAGCCTTCGCTGATGAAATTCGGGACGATGTAGATGACCTCGCTGTCCACCATTTCGTACACTTCGCGCATGTTCGGCTCCTCTTTCCAGAAGCAGCAGGCGACTTCACGGAAGAGGCCGCGGCGGCGGATGGAGTCGGCGTGCAGGTGCGTCGGGGAGCTGGAGTCCGGGTTCGTGGTGGAACCGTGACCGACGATGATGAGTGCGGCTTGTGGGTGCGAGTTCAAAGGGGAAGGCGTAGGAGATGGAAGGAGGAATGGCCCGTGATTACGTCACGGGAGGCACGGTTGGAAACAATTCCTCATTCGGGTTGCCTCATTTCTCATTCACCCATGGCGGAAGCGCAGGTCTTTGATCTTGGCGTCTGGCAGCTTCTCCTGGAGGCGTTTGAGAATTTTCACTTTCTCCTGCATCAGTGCGTGGTGGGCCGTGGGCTGAATGAGGCGGACGCTGAGGATGCCGCGCTCAAAGGTGTCCGGGCGGGTGAGTTTGAAAAGGAACGCGCCCACGATCTCCTGCCAGGCGGCTAGGATATCCTCCAGCTTCACGCGGTTGGCCATGCCGGCCTTGGCCATGATCTGCGTGGCGAGGTCTCCAACCCTGAGCGTGGGCAGGTCCATCAGCGGCCCGTCCTCCACGCCGCGCCACGCCGAGATGAGGTTGTGGCGCCTGCGCATGGCGGCGGTGGGCTTGCGTTTGTCCATGAGCGCACCCTAGACGGCAATTGGCGGGTGCTAAATCGCAAATTTCAAATCTCGCATTTCCGGCGGGCCGCCGCTAAAGATGCCCTCCCCCCGACCACCAGCCATGTCCGCCGACACTCTCCCCACCGACCATACAGACCCGATCAACGCGCAGATTCTCGCCGTGAGCGAGGACCGCATCAAGGGCTTCACCCCCACGCCGTTTCAGGACATCGCACAACTGAGCGGCCTGCCACTGGAGACCGTGGTGGAGCGCATTCAGGCGATGCTGAAGGCCGGGGTGATCCGCCGCGTGCGGCAGACCCTGCTGGCGAACAAGCTGGCCGAAGGTGCGCTGGTGGCCTGGAAGGTGCCCACGGAAAAGCTGGACGCCGCCTTTGAATTTCTCTTCAAGCAGGACCCCTTCAGCGGGCACGTGGTGCTTCGCTCCACCGACCGCGAGGTGAGCGGCAGTGACTACCGCCTGTGGACGACGCTGAAAGTGCCGCAGGGCTATGACATCAACCAGCATTGCGATGTGCTGGCGAAGCTGATCGGTGCGGAAAGCTACTACACCATGGAGGCACACGGCATCTTCGCCCTGGGCGTGGGTCATGTGCGCCGCAAGACGCTGGAGCCCGGTGAGCGCGCCGAAGTGCCCGCTGTGATGATGACCACCAACATCGCCGAACTGGATGAGGAAGAGTGGAACGTGCTGCTGCATCTCAAGGGAGATCTGAGCGTGGACGAAGTGGGCCCAAATCCCTGGGAAGGCCGCGCCAAGGCTGCGGGTGTCTCATTTGAGAAATTCTGTGAAGTCGCCAAACAGCTCGACAAAAAAGGCGTCATCGGCCGCTTCTCCACCTTCCTGGAGCACGTGAAGCCCAGCTCAACGGGCGTGCGCGTCACGCGTTTCAATGCGCTCTTCCACTGGAAGGTGCCGAAGGGCATGGAAGAACGTGCAGGTGGCGAAGTTGGACGGCACACCATCATGACCCACGCATACTGGCGTGAAGGCGGAGAACGCTTTGCCAACGTGAACATCATGGGCGTCATCCACGGCACGGACAAAGAAATGGTGCTGGCCCACAAGGCCGCCATCGACAAGCACCTGGCCGAAGAAGGCATCCCGCTGGAATACACGAATGTGTTCTGGGGCGGCCGCAGCGAAATCAAGCCCAGCGAGATCTCACCGATCGTGTTCAAGCAATGGCACGCGAATTGGAAGGATGTGGCGGGGCCGGTGGTTTGATGCCGCTGGGCGTTTCACGATCTGCTTCATGATGCAATGTCATGCGCTGACCTGGAGGCTCCGGGTCATGCGCACCACGGGCAGACTCAAACCGTCTCTCATCGGGATCTCGTAACGCTCCACGACGGCGTAGCTGAATGCGGCGTACAGCGG
>JAPLUN010000575.1 GCA_026397715.1 Verrucomicrobiota bacterium | reverse complement strand
CTACGCGCCATGTTGCCGAACATGTGGTAAATGACGCTGCCGGGTGCGCCGCCATAGGTAAAGCCGCGTGTGGTGTAGCTGGGGGCGTCGTGATGGAAATCAGCCCACGATTTGCCGCCGTCGGTGCTGCGGAGGATGCCTTTGCCGCCGTGCAGCGTACTCATGAGCATGAGGTCGGGTTTGTGCGGATCGATGTAGAGCGGGCCACCGTCGAGGCTAGCGAGTTCTGTCCAGGTTTTGCCAGCGTCGGTGCTTTTGAGAAGCTTGGCGGGGCGTGCGCCTTTGTAGCTCCAGTAGTTCTCGTGCTGGCCGTCGTTGATTAAGAGTGTGGTCTCCTCCGTGGGATGATGCGCGAGCCCGTCCACGCCATCGGCGGCGTGTGCGAGGTCCCAGGTCTGACCGCGATCATGACTGGCATAGAGACCGCTGCGCTTGAGGCATTGCAGATAGATGTGCTGGCCGCTGGGACTGGTGACGAGACTGAGTCCGTTCTTGGTTTTCAGCGTGTGCGTCCACGTCACACCACCGTCTTCGCTTTTGAAAACGCCGAGTTGGTAGTTCGCGAGGTGCATGATGTCTGGATTCGTGGGGTCAAAACAAAGGTCACCCATTTCGCTGTCATCCAGCCACCTGCCCCACTCGCCACCGAACTTTTCTTTGAGATCGAGCACGAGGCTCCATGTCGCGCCGCCATCGTCCGTGCGGTGCAGTCGCGGATGCCGCGTGCCGCCGTGGCCGTGGATGATGGCGAACCAGGTTTGTGGCTTCTTCGGGTGGGCTTTGACCACGCTGCCGTCGTGGTTCTGCCACTTGTCATTCCACCACTCGGTCTGAATGCGCATGGGCTGCCAAGATGCGCCGCCGTCATTGGTTTTGAAGACGCCTTGGTCCAGCGCGGCCACCATCGCTTGTTGCGGATCATGCGGGCTGACGACGGGGCCTTGGAAGTAGCAGAGCACTTGCAGGCCAGTGGTGCTGCCCGTCCAACTGAGGCCGAAGTCAGTGCTGCGACACATGAGCGAGCTGTCACATTTCAGCCATGTGCTGCCATCCGCAGTGACAGCGAGGGCACTGCACTTTCCCTCCGGCGAGGCGTAACGATTCATGCCGGGATAGCTGCCACGATCCCAGTTATTCTCGATGCGATGTCGCGTCCAGGTGTCACCGTTGTCGCTGCTCACGACGAGTTCACCCAGCGCCCAGAGCATGACTTTGCCACCACTCGCGACGGCGAGTCCCCCGGCAAAGCGCAGACCGGGCTCCCATTTGTGTGGCGACTCTTTGACGGTGGTGAAGGTCGCTCCGCCATCACTGCTGCGGTGAAGTTTGCCGGTGGAATCAAAGGCAAACAAGCCGCTGCCAGTGGGTGTGGCGCGTGCGGTCAGCACAATATTGTCGGCGAGCTGAAGCTGCCACGTTTTGCCATCATCGCGCGAGATGGCGAGTCCAGGTGATGGCCGGCATGAGACGCAGAGCGTGCCATCGGCGAGGAAGAAGGGAAACGCAGGCGTGTCGCGGCTGTTCTTAGCCACAGGAGGCTTCGCGAGTTCTGTCCACGTCGCTCCATGATCGCGGGAGACACGCAGGATGCTGTCGTGATCGAGCGCATAGACGCTGCCATTGCCTGAGACGGCGATGGCATGGCCAATGCCGGGAGTTTGATCATCGCCGATGGCTGGAGCTTTGCCAAATGTCGCCTGCCAGCTCACACCGCCATCATGACTGGCCCAGATCATCCCGCAGGTGCCCCAATACATGTGCAGCGGCTCTTTGGGGTCGATGGCGAACTGCCGGTTGTGTGAAACGATCTGCTTCCGAGCCATGACCCCGCGCTCGACATCGGCGGACATCTTTCGCCACGTCAATCCGGCATCCTGCGAACGAAACAGGCCGCTGAGGTCCGTCATGGCCCAGACTTCCTTGGGGTCCGTAGGATGTGCGACAACATCCTCGATCCACCCGCCGCCGCCAGGGCCAAAAGGCTGCCATGTTTCAGCAGCGAGAGTCGAAGAAGCGATAAGAGCTAGCAACAGTTTCATATGGGCTATCATCGCGTGGTCATGGGTCCCATCTTGACGACTTCGAAGTCCTTGCCCTTCACTTTGCGAATGGGCAGGAGTTCCTCGTGGTTCCAGCGATCA
>JAPLUN010000016.1 GCA_026397715.1 Verrucomicrobiota bacterium | reverse complement strand
TTGGGCAATACTGGGACTGTGAATTCCAAAAAACTCTCGGTCATCAATTTCGGGCATTTCCCAGGGAGGATTACCAAGGATACAACTGAAGCCGCCACTCTCGAAGACCTGTGGGAAAGCGAGGTGCCAATGAAAGAAGTGGTATTCGCGGGCAAGGGCTTCGACTTCGGTTTGAAGATCGACTGGAATGGGCTTGCCTTGGACGAAGTCGCGGAGGTTGGCAGTCGTAATGCCGGAGGCATTTCCTGCTTCTTGGTTCTTTATTCTTGTTTGATTTATTTTCGCAGCTTTGGGAGTTGGAGCATCTCTTACTTGGCCGAAGAGGTCGTCTTCGGTGTGAAGGAGATGGCCCTCGATGGGAGATGGAAAGACGGCGGATTCGGCTTCTCCTGCGGTTGCGGGGTAGTTCTTTTTGATGACGAAGGCGGCGCACCAGAGGTCGGCGAGGAGTTTGGCGTGGCAGTATTCGGGGGCGGTCTCGCTGGTGGTGAAGGCGGCTTCTTTTTGCTGGAGGGCAGCGGGCTGGCTGTCGTCCATGGCCTCGATCTGCGTGGCGGCGTGGCGGAGGCGGTCGCGGATGGATTGCTCTTCTTGCTCGAAAAGGGGGCCGAAACCTTCGCGCTCTTTCTTGTTCCGCTTTTTGAGTTCGGCGCAGGCGGCTTTGTCGTCGCCTTCGATGGCGGTGAAGGTGTCGTCAGGGAGACCGGCGGCGATGAGGTCGGGGGTGGTGCCGAGGAGACTGTTGCCGGTGCGAATGTGGTGATTGAGGAAACCGAGGGGCTTGCCGGGATCGACGGCAGGAGGGATCGCAGACAGTGATGGAGAGCAGTGCGTCGATGGGGCGGTCGGGCTGGGCCGCGATGCGGTCGGCGATGACGGGATCGAGGGCGGACTTGATGAGTTCCTGGACGAGGGAGTCCGGGGTGTAGTAGGAGCCGGTGGTCTTGCGGGCGTTGCCAGAGGTGGAGGCGCTGTCGGTAATGCCAGCGAAGCCGAAGCTGCGAGCGGGGAGATCAAGCTGGGGGACGAGTTCCAGAAGAGACTCATAGACGGAGCCGAGTTCTTCAGGCCCCATGTTGCGGTAATCAATGGCTCCGCGCTGGCCGGTCTTTTTGTCAAAGAACCAGCGCAGATGCTTCATGGCGGAGAGAAGGTCTCGATTGGTCAAAGAGGCGCTGTCTAGGTCCGAACACTGGGCCTGCGCAAAGAGGCCGCCGAGGGCGGGCAGGCCAAGCCGTGGCTGGCCGGTGGCAAAGGAGGAGAAGGTTATGCGGACGGACTGCCAGAGGTCGCCATGGGGATCGTGGGCAGATTGACGCAGGGAGCGGGTGCGCAAGCGGCGGAGGCTGTAGCCCGTGGCATAAGCCAGACGGGCGCTGTTGCTGGCGTCCTGTGGGTGCAGGAGATCGCGCTCCTCCGAGCAAAAAAGGAAGAGGCAGCGGTAGATCAGGCGGAGAAGCTGCTGGAAGTAGTCTTCCTTGGTCAGGGCACCGTCATGGAGGCGCTGGCGAAGTGAATCGTTTTCCCGGTGGGTGATGAAGCCGGTGCCGAGGATGAGGAGCGCTTCCTGCACGCCATCGCGGAGGCCATCGCGAATGCGGAGGCCCTGGGCGTGGCCTTCGGATTTCCACTTCTCCCAGATGCAGTCACCAGCAGATGAAGTGGCTGTGCCTGCGCGGGAGGCATGGAGCATGCGCCATAGAGCGGCGAAATCTGCATATCGCTGCTGTTCATCACGAAGGATGGTTTCGAGGTCGAACTCCAGGAAGTTGGGCCGCGTGAGGGTGTCGGCATCGCGCAGGAGGCGGAGGGTCTTGCCGTTGGTGACGATGGCCCAGAGGCTGTTGCGGTCGGCATTGAGGAACTCTTGGGCAAGCTGATGGGCGGATTTCCGGCGAGTGCCGGAGCCGAGAATGGCGAAGCGTTGATCAGGATCATCAAGCCCTAGATTATGCGGGGCGATGATGACTGGGAGGCGTCCGCCGATGGCCTGGGCGCTGATGGGAAAGGCGCGATCTCCAAGCTCTATTGGGGCCAAAAGCGGGGTGATGTCCACGTAGTCCAGGCACTGGCGGAGGAAACCCAGAACAAAGGTCTGGGTGGTGGTGAGGGGATCGAGATCTGTGCGGGCGAGCTGTGGAACGAAGGCCTGCCATGAGGCCGTGGCAATGCGGAAGGCGCGGCCGTATTCATCGTGGATCTTGAGGCCGCGTGGGATGGCGTAATCAGCCTCCTTCTGGGCGGTAGCGTCACCGCTGGCCGCACGTTCGAGCAGCTCAGGCACGAAGAGGGTGCCTTCAAGCCGGAGGGTGTCGAACGGGGTGGTATCGGTGAGTTTG
>JAPLUN010000360.1 GCA_026397715.1 Verrucomicrobiota bacterium | reverse complement strand
GCCTTGTCATTCGCCGCAGGCACCACGCCGGGCTTGATGAAGATGCCGACCAGCGGCGGAATGTCCTTTTTGGCGATGAGATTGTCGAAGACGACGGGAGCCTGGTAAATGACACCGTCCTGAAAAACCATGAAGGCGGCGGGTTTCGTTTTGTCAAAACCGGCAGGCAGATAGATCTGGTATTCACGCTGGGTGCCCGGAAAGAGGCTGGCCTCCTTCGCAATGTAACTGTCTTTAATAAGGGTGCCTTTCGGGGCATTCGGCAGCGGCTTGGAATCATCCGTGAGGAGAAACTCCGGCTCTGCGGTGAATGCCGTGAGAGAAAAAAGAAGGCTGGCGAGGATGAAACGCATGCCCCCATGCTGGCAGAGGCCTCCACGAGTCGCCAGCCTGAATTTATACGCGCCATGCCATGAATAAAACACCTATGCCAGGACCTTGAGTTCGGGCTTGTCTCAGCGTTGGCTCCGGCTAGCATGGGGCAGCTTATTTCACCCCCTTCCATCATCCATTTGAAACCCGGTTTCGTTCTCGCTTGCGCACTCGTCAGCGCGGGGCTTGCCATGTCGGCCCCGATGGCGGAGAAGCGCACGGATGATCCCGGAGCAAGTTCTGAGATTTCACTGCTGCGCCTGAGCTATGAACGCGATCTGATCGAAGCCAGCCTGGCACCGGTCAAAGAGCAGATCACCACGCTGGGCACCTTGGAAAAGCAGTTCGCCGCCGAGCGTGACTACGACGATGCCATCACTGCACGCGATGAACGCAAACGTTTGCAAAACGAACTGGCCCGGCTCGACAAAGAACTGCTGCTGCTGCAGACGCGCGAGCAGGCACTGAAGACCTCGTTGCTGCCAGACCGCGTCAAGTTCCCGATCGATACCGCCACCCTGAGCGGCCTGCGGCTCGAAGGCGGCGCCATCACCGGATGGTCCAAGGTCGGTGCGTCCGCCACCTGGAAGCTGCCGGCGCTGCCACCCGGCGGATATGAAGTGATGCTGCGTTACCGCTGTGGCACGGCGGAAGGCGGCAAACTGCTGATCAAAGAAACACGATTCACCCTGACCACGAGCATCGAAACCACGCTCAAGGGCCCGGAAGAGCGCAGCGCAGGCACGCTCAAGATCAGCGACGGCTCAGGAACACTGACACTCTCTGCAGAATCGCTGGTCACAGACAATCTCATGCAACTGCTGGCCGTGGAACTCGTGCCGGCCACCCGATGAAATTCTCTCTGCCAGTTTTGATTTTCACGCTGCATGCCTCCACGGCATTGCTGGCGCAGACACCCGCACAGGAGCCGGCCGCCCTCACCACCACACGCTCTGCATTCATGCGCCAGGTGATGGCAGATTCGCAACTGCTCACCCAGCAGTATGAGCGCGCGCTGGCCAAAGTGGAAACGGACGTCGCCACAGCTGGTGACTACGAGGAAGCGCGTGCCATACGCCAGCGGCGCGAACAGTTGCAGGCGCTGTATGCCGGCACGGTGTCCAGCCTCGCCACCCCCCTGCCCCTGACTCAGGCCCGAATGATGGGATCAGCCCAGGCCTCCGGCGAAACCCTCGGCGGCTGGCGCTCTAACGGCAGCGGTGCTGAGTGGCAGAATTTCCGCCTGATGCCGGGAAGCTAACACCTGGAATTTGAAGCCAACATGAGTGATGCTCCCGTCGCAGGCAGCATTTATGCCTCTTCCAAATTTCAGCCACAGCAGACCGCCTTGTTTGGATTTGATGAGGTCACGCTGCTGGGCATCGCAGCGGAAAATCACCGCACTTTTGAAATCACCCGAAGCACAGATGAAACCACGTTCACCACCGTGCGTGTCGGGCCGCTGACTTTCAGCCGCAATCCTGTCACTCTGCGCCTCACCGCTGCAGATGGATATCCCGCCAACATCATCCGCATTCGCAACCTGCGCCTGGTTCCCGTCACGGACGCCGCTGGCACAAGCCCAACCACACTCCCACAGACCGGTTCGACCACCGCGATGAAACAGGCAAGCACGACGCTGAAAGACGCCATCGACACTGCCAAGACAGCGGCCGCCTCCAAGTATATTGACGAATTAAACGATCTCGCAGTGACCAAGCCCGCGTTAAAAGGGCAGATCAATGCAGAAATCCGACGGGTGCAGCGGCTGGCAGATCAAAAAGCCGGTCAAACTGGCATCAATGCCATCACCACGTCGGGTGGAGGCTTCAGTGGTTTTGAAGACATCAGTGAGGCGCGCCTTGCAGATGATGAGCCGATTTCCGGTGAACGCTTCAATGTGGTCTACGAAGGTCGTACCGTGATGGTGCGCCTGCTGTGGATCGATTGTGCGCCTCTCGATGAGAACGACAAATCTGGAGTGAAACGCTTCGCCAAGCATTTTGACATCGAGGAAGAGGATGTGCCGTCCGTGGGTCGTACCGCACGCGAATTCACCGCCAGTTATCTGCGTAACAAGCCCCTGCGCCTGCTTATCCGTCCGGACCGCGACAAAGACGGCACCATGGCCGCGCTGCTCTTTCTGCCGAATGTGGGCTTGTATCAAAATGTGCTCGTCAATCACGGGCTTGCTGCCGTGGTCGCACCCTCTCGCGACCAACAGCGCAACGCCATGGAGCGGGCTTTCCTCTCCATACTGAGCGCCATTGAAAACGCCGCCAGCAAGCGCCGGCCCGCGCCCGGTGCCTGGGCGCTCTCTGCTGAGAACCAAGGAGGGAAGCAGCCATGAAACACCTGTTCATGATCGCCGCGATGCTGCTTGCTGGCCTGGCCCAAGCCCAGCAACCGGCAGCTACCACCGCAGCACCTCCATCTGCTGCAAGACTCCAGCAGATGGAAAGCATCTACCAAAAGGAACTGAGCGCGCGGCATATTCCTCTGCTGGGCAAGTATCTCATTGAATTGCAGAAGCAGGCCGCCACCGCCACCGACAAGTCGGCCTACACCGCTGAAATCGCCCGCATCCAGCAGATCATCAGTGCAGGCGGGGTGCTGGATCTCATCGCCACCCAGCAGGCGCAGTCCGGCACCATGCCCATGCCTGCCACACCGCCGGCACCGGTGCCCATCGAGCAAAAGCAGGCCCTCATCGCGCTATCACCTGCGCTGGCTCAAGAGATCACTCCCAAAGCACCGGCAGATGTGCAAACAGCCACCGTTGGCGAGATCGCAT
>JAPLUN010000395.1 GCA_026397715.1 Verrucomicrobiota bacterium | reverse complement strand
CGGCCAAGGCGAACCCGGCCAAAATGGCGGCCAGGCCGGAGATCTCTACCTGCGCGTGCGCCATGCCGCCCATCCCGAATTCACCACCGAAGAGGCCGATGTGCATCACGACCTCGACCTCGCCCCATGGGAGGCGGTGCTCGGTGCGGAGGTGATCGTGCCCACACTCGACGGCTCCATCAAACTGCGCGTCCCCGCAGGCAGCGAAAACGGCCAGAGCCTGCGTGTTCGTGGTCGAGGCCTGCCCAAAGGCAAGTCCGCCGAGCGTGGCGATTTCTTCGTCAAACTCCAGATCGTGCTACCGACCAAGCTCAGCGATGCCGAGCGCACGCTGTGGGAACAACTGCGCAGCGCCTCCACCTTCAAACCACGCGCCTGATATGAGCGACTCCACACCTCAAACCTACTCGCTGGAAATCCTCGCCGAGACAACCGGCGTCTCCACGCAGATGATCGTGCAGTATCAGGAACATGGCATCATCCATCCGGACTTCGATGACGAGACCGTACGTACGCTGCGCCGCATCGAGGCGTTGCGCGAAGCCTGCGAGATGAACCTCAGCGGCCTCAAAATGCTCACGCAGTTGCTCGATGAAGTCGAGCAACTGCGCCAGGAACTGCGCGCCAGACGTTGATAGCTTAAGTAAACTGCGTCACCCCGGGCACCGGCATCGGAGTGGGCTCAAATTTGTCGCCAAACTTCAGATTGTCAGGCGCAAGATCCTGCTTGGAGGACAACATTGCCAGCGCCACACGCACGGATTTTTTATCTTTTCCTCCGCCCTGATCAGCAGGTGCAGCCTCTTCCTTCCAGAGAATTTTCTGCCCCGTGTAGGCAGCTTCACGGCCCATGATGGCAATGAGGGTGCTGCTCATCATGCGATCACCGTCATTGATCACCTCGCCTTTGCGGATGGCATTGAAGAGCGCCTGATGCTCCAGATCGTACATGTTCTTCTCCTCACCGCGCCAGCGCCAGCGCTTTTCGCCGTCGATGAATGGTGCGGAACCTTTGCCGATGACCAGCTTGCCTTTGGTGCCCTGGATGTTGTCGATGACTTCGTTGTGGCAGCCGTTGATCTGACGATTGGTGATGTGGCAAAGAATGCCACCATCCCATTCAAAGGCGCAGTGGAAGTGGTCAAAGATGTTGCCGCCTTCTGCCTGACGCTGGCGCCCGCCAGTGGCGATGACACTCACAGGAGGAGTGTCCTTCATGGCCCAGCAAATCTTGTCCAGGCTGTGCACCGCCTGCTCAACGAGGCTGTCACCGCTGAGCCAGGAGAAGTTGTACCAGTTGCGCACCTGCCACTCCACATCGCCCATACCGGCGGGGCGTCCTGCCGCAGGCGGCATCACTTTGACCGGGCCAGCGTAATAAGTCGCCAGGATGCTGGTGATGTCGCCGATCTGGCCCTCATGCAGGCGCTTGTAGCATTCGATGCGGCTGGTGGAATAGCGCCAGCAGAAGCCGGCCACGAGGTTGAGCTTCTTCTCCTTCGCTTTTTCGACCGCCGCCTGAGCCACTCGATAACCGGCCGCATCCACCGCCATCGGCTTCTCGCAGAAAATATGCTTCCCTGCCTCGACCGCTGCCGTGAGGTGCAGAGGGCGGAACCCGGGCGGGGTGGCAAGCAGCACCACATCCACGCCACAGTCGATGAGCTTTTGATACGCATCCAGACCCGTGAATTTCTTGTCCGGCTTCACATCGACGCGATCTGGAAAACTAGCGGAGAGATTCTTGATGCTGCTCTCGATCTGCGTGTCGAACGCATCGGCCATCGCCACGATTTTCGAATTGTAATCCGCACCCAGCGCCTGCGCTGCCGCCCCTGTGCCACGGCCACCACAGCCGATGAGGCCGATCTTCAATGTCTCATTCGAATCCGCCTTCTGCTGCGCGAGCAAGCTTCCCGCAGAAGTGAAAACTGCTGGCGCGAGGAGTGCTCCACCGCTGGCATTGAGAAAACGACGACGTGAGAAGGCAGAAACGGCTGGGTCAGACATAGGTACAGAGAGTTGTTGCAAACAGAGTTGAAATTTCGGCATGTGAAAGGCAAACCTTTCAGCCAAAGGGCAGATTACACCACCCCATCAGCAGGCCATTAGGAAGCACCTAATGAATGCACGGAACACGAAATTAACCTCGCCGTATGGCTGTGAAGCCTGCTCTCCCCTCAGGAATACCGAGGAATGATTTTCGTCAGGCCGGTTGACTGGGGCGGAAGCCCATCGTTGTCAAAATTGCTCAGCGGCTGCGTTTCCACCCGGCTAATTTCATCGTCTGGCGAAGGCTGGAGCAGCGCATCCACCAGAAGCTGCGTGTCTTCCAGAAAGGTAAGTCCGGCTCGGCGCATAAAATCCACTTCCGAGGCATGCGTGTGCAATGTGATCAGCAGGCACTCGCCCTGAAACAAAGCCAGAACAAAGACACCCTCATAGCCAAACCAAAACGTTTTCACGTCACGGTCACCACCACTGCCAAAGTGCGCACGGGCATCATGCAGGGCTTGCAGGAGACGCTCGGCGCGAAACTCCTCAAAGGGCAGCAGGTTGATCAAAATCTGCCGCCGCCAGCACAGCAGCAGACCATTGACCGAGCCGGCGTGCTTCAGTCGTTCGAGGGCAGACCGTAGGGAAGGTGTGATAGATGCAGCCATGGTTTATGCCTCCAGAGAATTGGCACGGGTGAGGAGTTCAAACATCGGCACGCGTTCGCCGATGTGTGCACCTGCACCGGGATCTTTGGCATCCGTGCCGGCGTCGAAATAGGCAAAGTTCAGGGTGAAATCATCCTCCTGCAGCGTCCCCATCCACGGGGCTCCGAGTTCCAGGCACTCGCCCACCTTCAGTCCGAAATGCCGCAGCCCTTGGAAATCAGCGGCGAAGTTGTTCACGGCTTCCTGACCGCTGTCACTGGAGACGAGCCCATCTTTCAGGGTGAAGAGTTGCAGGGGGAGAGGGGTAACCTCGAGTTCGCTCATGGGGATATTGAAGTTGTCCGTCTTACGTCTCAAAAATCGGCTGATGAGGCAAGCTTAATCCACCGATGAGGAAAAATAGAAATCCCCTGCCCGCTTGACACTGCGACCCTTTGCTTTCTTTCGTCCATCTCTGCGCTATCTGTCCCTCCCCATGACCGCCGTCGCCCCCAGTTTCAAAATTGGCAATGAAAAGCTCATCAAGGTGCTGCCAAACGCCGCCAACCGTCTTATTGGCCTGCTCAAAAAGCAGGGCCGCGCTGAAAACGGCGCCCTGCGCGTGGCCGTCGTCGGAGGCGGCTGCTCCGGCCTGCAGTACAAGATGGATCTTGTCGATGGCCCGGCCAATCGAGACATCATGGTCACCTCGAGCGAGGTACGCGTCGTCATCGATCCCAAGAGCGCCCTCTTCGTCTCCGGTTCCGAGTTGGACTACAGCGACGACATCCAGAGCGGTGGGTTCAAGGTGAAGAACCCGAACGCCGTCGTCACCTGCTCCTGTGGCGAAAGCTTCTCCGCCTGAGACCGATGTCGAACGCCTTTGCCCTCCTCGGCCTGCCACGCATAGCCGCACTCGATGCCGAGGCGCTGCAGCAGGCTTGGCTGGCTGCCAGCCGCAGCGCGCACCCCGATCAACCGGGCGGGGATGCCTCCCACGCCGCTGAGATCAACAACGCCTACGAAACCCTTCAGGCACCCGAGAAACGCATCAAGCATTTGCTGGATTTACATGCCGTGCCCTGGCGTGCAATTCCCATCGATGAAGCAATGATGGCGCTCTTTGGCCAGTTGGGCCCGGCGCTGCAAAGCGTCGCTGCTTTTCTCAAGCGCAAACAGACCGCCACCTCTGCACTCGCCAAGGCCCTGCTGGCTCCGGATGAAATGCGGCTGCGAGAGCAACTCGAAGCCCTCGGCACCACGCTCGATGCCGAGCGCACCGCCCTGCTGGCAGACCTGCCCACCTTTGACTCCCGACTCAGCGAAGGCGACACCACCGCCCTCTCCGACCTGCAAATCCTCCAGGCTCGGCTGGCCTATTTCGGCAAATGGCAGGCCCAGGTGCGCGAAGCTTTGCTGAGTTTGATGTGAGCCTATTTGCCCTCCGCCGGCACAGGAGCAGACATGCCCTCACGCACTCGGCGCAGGCACTCGTCCGGGCTGGCATCCATGGGCAGTGTGAGCGGCCGGGACTGAACGCACAAATGGCGCACAGCCCCCGCGCGGCGAACGTTGGTCACCTCAATGTTGTGAGAGGCAAAGAAGCGCACCACGTCCTGGTTGCTGGCGTAACGGCTCATGACAACAGGGTAGCAAATTAAAAGTCACCGCCACCGCCGAAGTCACCCCCACCCGAGTCACCACCTCCGTCGAAGCCGCCGCCGGAGTCATCTCCAAAACTGCCGCCTGAACTGGTGTAGTCCGTATCGGTGCCGGAGAAGCCGCCGTCACTGTGGGATGTGTCCGTGGGATCAGACCCGAAGGTGGAGGCGGAGCTGTGCGAGCCAAAGAAATTGTCATACATCCACATGCCTGCGGCAGCGCCGAACATGCTGCCCATCATGTTTTGGAAAAAGCCGCCGCCGCCACCACCATAGCCAGGCTGGCCCATGCCGCCGCCGACGCCACCACTGCCTCCGGACATGGAGCGGAACAGGCCGCGAATGAGGCTGAAGCCCACCCAGATCAGCAGCACGATGCCGATCGTGGGAAGCCAGGATGAGATTCCTGTCTTCTGAACCGCGTGCGTTCTGGAACTGACAGGGGCAGCAGCGCCGCTGCGATGCGCGCTCATGGTCGTGGAAATGAAGTTCACGGCATCAATCAGCGCGTCATCATTCTTTTTATTCCGCAGCTGTTCGAGCATGCGCTGAATCAGCGTCACCCGGTCCGTCAGTGTGAAAGCCTGACGCTGTGTATCTGTGCCAACAACGACCTGCAGATGCGCAGGCTGCTTGACGAGCAGGATGAAAACGCCGTTCACTTTCTTCGTGCGGGCGAGTTGTTCCGCCCATTGCGAAAAGCCACGGTTGGTGGCGGCCTTGTCCGGATGAATCACCGTGGTCTTCATGTCCTCAGGCACTGCGGCGAAGGTCTGCACGGTGATGTCCTTGTGCAGCCGGGTGGAGACGTCGTTGATCGTGCCGGTGGCGTTCACCTTGGCGAACTCGGAAAAGAAAGCTCCGTCATCTTGAATTCCGCCAGCAGCAGCGCGTGCACCAGCGGTGCCGAGCAGAAGCGTGGCAGCGAGAGCGGGAAGGAATAAATGGCGTGTGAGTGTGTTCATGGTGGGAGAAAAATACGTCGTGAGCATGATCCATGGATACGTGCCGCGCACCTGCGAAACACGCCTGTTTTTGTAGTCGCTTCCCAAGGAGGCTCAAATGTGACAAAAGCGTAAACAGCGCACAAACACATTACAATGCACGCCTTTACCGACTCCTGCACCGAGTGAAATTGTCACATGGAAAAGACAACATGTCTGGAAGTTCTGAAACAAGGACCCTATGCCTGGAACAGCTTTCTCCTGGATGAAGGTCTCCAATCAGCCTGCTTGAGCGAGGTGAACCTCGGCGGCGCTGATCTGCGCCGCATCAATCTGGCCCAGGCGGATCTGCACTTGGCGAATCTCAACGGGGCTGACCTCAGCCTGGCGAACCTGCGAGGCGCGGACCTCAGCCTGGCCGATCTCAGAGGTGCGAATCTCAACGGCGCAGATCTCAGTCTGGCCAATCTCGAAGGCGCAGACCTGCGCGGAGTCAAATGCACCGGCGTGCAGCTTCTGGGTGCGGACCTGCGCCGGGTGAACTTCCACGACACCGACCTGCGGCGGGCAAATTTCGCCAACGCAAATCTATGCGGCGCGGACCTTAGCGGCACACGTCTGATCCGGGCAAATCTACTGGGTGCAGACCTCTACGGCGCAGATCTCACCGGCGTGGAAATGCTGGAAGGCAGATCTGCAGCGTTACGTGCCGCCTAGCCGGCATGCACAAATTGCGTCTGCTTTGCGCGATTTGGGGACTGCGAGGGCAGGCGTGCTGGGCTCGGATTTGCTAAGAGGAAGAGCGGCTCAGCCACCCTCACACACGACAACACTATGCCACGCCCCTCACGTTACTCCCCTGCTGAAAAGGCCGCCATCGTGGCCGCCGCCCGTTCCCGGATCCGCCTGGGAGAGAGTTGCAAAGACATCGCCAAGCGACTGGGCGTCAATCAACCCTCCCTCAGCGGGTGGCTGCGCGAATCCACACTCGACATGCTGTACCCACCGTTGCCACCTTGCATGCCGCGCAATCGCTCGGCATGAGGTGCGCAGGTGCTATTTCTTCTTCACCTGCCAGAGATCATCAAAGAAATCAGCAGCCACCACCTTGCCGGCAGACTCGGCACTCGGTGGCTGCGTGATGTCCAGGATGGCCCAGTCGGGGAGCTTGGGGTTTTGCAGTGAGTTGGTCTTGTCATGCGCCTCACGGAATGTGAGGCCGGAGTTGATCACCACTTCAAAGCCCGGCGATTTCAGACAGGGATAAACCATGAGAGGCACGTGGGTCATCGCGTCGAACGACTGCCCGCCCATGTCCACTTTCTTTGCATCCCATTTCACTGGCAGCGACTTGGCTAGCTGCCTGAGGCAGGAATTGGATTCCGGCGTACCCCAGAGGATGAGGCTTTGTGTTTTGCCTGCTTCGTAGATGTCTCCCACATCCGATGCTTTCACCACACGGGCTTCGCCGCGCATGAGGCCCTTCCAGCGCTTGAGGAAATGCGCCGACTCTGAGTTCACCCATTCATCCACCGCAGGAGAAGATGATTTTCCGTCTGGCAGCACCACCAGAAAGCGCTTCATGAAGCTCGCATCCATCGGCCCCGGATGTGCGCCCGGCTTGCCTCCGGCTGGAGTGTCGTGCTGAAACGGCTCGGCATTGCCAAAATCACGCCAGACTCCGTTCTCCTTGATCAGCCGGCAGAACGCTCCCGCCACTTTCGGACCCGGACTCATGAAGGTCTCAAACTGCGGCGCCACCGGACCGACCTTGAGTTTCAGCGTGGTGCCATCAATGTTCACTTGGAGCGATCCCCCGCCCTTCCGTGCCTGTGGCGGTGGATAGAACACGAGACGCGTCACATTCTGCGTCTTCATCTCGATCGTCTGCCCGTCGATGACCTTGGCATCGATCCGTGCTTCCTTCCAGCTCTCCTCCATGCCGTGCAGGTTGAGCCACTTCACGCGGCCATAAAACGGTGTCTTGGTCTGAATGTGGATTTCGTCAGGAAACAGGTTTCGTCCCTTGGCGACCTCTTTCTCGATCCATGCCTGCACCTCTTTGATCGTTTCGGGATGGTACTTGTGTGGCATGCCGGGGCCGATCAGATGAGGCGGATGCAGATCCTGCTTCGCCAGCACCTCCATCATGTACTCCGCCGAATCACGCTGCGCATCCACCTCGCCGCTGTAGCTGATCAGTGGCACGTTGAAAAAATTCCGCGCATAGTCCGGCACGTCATACACACCCCACAGCGTCTGCTCATACCAGACCGGATACTTTTCTGGCGTGAGTTTTTGATAGCGCTTCACATCCGCAAAGCCCGCGCCCGTATGCACGCAGGCCCACTGGTCCGGATAATGTGCGCCCAGGTGCCAGGCACCCGCGCCGCCCATGCTGAAGCCCGCCAGTGCCACGCGGTTCGTGTCCACATTGAAGCGCTTCATCGCATCATCCCGGCATTCGAACACATCCGTTTCACCCGCGCTCTTCCAGCCGTTGCAGTACCGTCCGAAGGGATGGATCACGATCGTGCCTGCCGGCTGAAACTGCCCCGGCTTCTTCGCCATCAACCTCGAATACACAAACGGCAGATCCGTGGCGGTGTCTCCCCGGCCATGGAGCCAGATCCACATGGGCACCGGCTTTTTACCCGCGCCAAACTCCAGGCCTTCCGGCACTTCCACGCCATAGGGCTGCGGTGAATCATCGATCTTGGAATAGTAGCCCAGCACCTTCTGCCCGCTGCCGCTCATCCATGGCGTTTCATTTTTTCCGAGTGCCGCGATGCGCCTCTTGGCTTCATCCAGCAGCGCCATCGCCTTTTTCACTCCGTCCTCCGGCTTCTTGTCATACCACTCGTCGAACTCCAGTGCGTAGCTCACCGCCTTGAGAAAAATGTCCGCATCAGCTGCACGCGGGTGCTTCTTCACCGCCTTGAATGACTGCGCCACAGCTGCCAGCTCTTTGGCAATGCCCGCCTCCTGCTCTGCTGAAAGCGCTGCGGTGGGTCTGGGCGGCAGACTGCCTTTGAAAGAGGCCGTGGCACCATTGGGACTGAGCTGCGCCTGAGCAGCCACCACCCACAGGGAGAGAAAAAGAAAACATTTCATGGAGAAGCTTAAACGCCGCCCTGCGCGGTTTTTAACCGTGAGTTGCGGTCTGTTTGATTTCTCCGGTCAACTCAATGACCGGCGGGGTTCTGCCCGCCTGCGGAATCAAAGAACAGTTCGCCACTGGGTCTGATACCAATGTAGAGATAAGTCCCAGGCACGGTATCTGCGGCAACTGAGGACTGAAACATCATGCTTGCCAGCGAACCGCTGGCTGGCTTTCGCCCCTCGATGACAGCGGCCACCTGGGTTGCCACATCTCCTTCAGGCCATACCACACCAGCCGCCACACCCGTGGTATAGGCCAGCATGATGTTCTGAGCATTGCGCTTGTCTTTCACCTTGTCCGCTTCGCCAGCAAGAAACCCCAGATTCGGCACGATGATCGTTGCAATCAAACCGATGATAAGAATCACAACCAAGAGTTCAATAAGACTGAACCCTGACGGGCGGCGAGCCACTTGTTTGATTTTCATGGACTTGAGAATTGAGGCTGGTTGAAGGAACTGGCACCTCTGTCATTTCCACCGCTAAAGCTTCCCTCATTCCCATGCCCCTCCATTGCGTATTTATTCAAATGCGCTTAAGCCACGCTGATAGTCGCGCATGCACTGGCTTCAATCAGGCCAGATGATCAGGACAAATAACGCTCCACCTTCCTCAAGCTGCTTTGCGCCAGCTGGCAAACACGCCACTCGGCACCGCAGGCACTCCCTCGGCACCTTTGAGCAAAATTTCTCCGCTCTCAACGGCACCGCCAAAAACGTTGAATTCCTGCCGCATGAGATTCTGCAATGTCGTGGGCGACACCGCCCCCTGGCGGCAGCAGAGCAGGACGCCAATCGGCTTGTCGGAGAGCAAACCGCTGACCGTGCTGAGCAAGGCACCGAGATCACGCTCCAGTTCAAAGCCGCCACGCTTGGCATCCTTGGGAGTGTGCGGATCAATCACGATCAAATCGTAGCGGGTCGTTTGTGTGCGTTCACGCTGGGCGAACTTCACCGGATCATCCACGACCCAGCGGATGTCTCGATTGGCCAGAGTGTTGAGCGCAGCGTGCTCACGCGCGCGTTTGATCGCATCTGCCGAAACATCCACATGGGCCACTGCCGCGCCGGCCTGCGCAGCTGCCAGCGTGAAACCGCCAGCCCCGCCAAACAGATGCAGCACCCGTGCCGGACGGCGCTGCTGCTCGGCAAAGGCGGAACACTGCGCACCAACTTTGCCCCAAAGTTCCTGCAATTCAGGAGCCAGGCCGCGCACGCCGCCCTGAGGAGAAAGCAAAAAGCGCAATGTTCCGATGCGCAGTTTCAGCGGTTCCTTAAGCTCACGTTTCAGTTCCACGGCCTTGCGCCATTCCGCACCCGGAAGCTTGCGCCGCCACCAAGCCGCATGAGATGCACGCGAAGAAACCAGAGCGCCAAGCTTTTCGAGCACGCGGCCACCGCCGCTGTCGAGGAGCTCAAATGATTGGTTTTCTGCTTCACCTTCCATGACGATGCTGTTGCTCAGTGCTTGTTGTTTTGACCGGGGTCATAACGAGCCTTGCCTCACAAGGGAAGCACGGCAAGCCCCTTCCCTTCCAATGCCGCCCGCGCCTCCTTGGCGGACTGCGCTTTCAGCCTGCGCTTGTAGCAGCTTCTGAAAAACTTGGAGATGAAATCATTGCCCTGCGGTGGGAACGGCCGCCTTTTCAAGTTCACCTTGATGCCTTGCTCGCGCAGATACTTGATCGCCGATGGCTTCCAAAACTGGCCTTTCACCGACTCGACATAAGACACGACCTTGGGGCATTCGTCTTTCATGTAGAACAGGCCGGGCTCACCTTCAGTGTTGAGCTTCCGCAGACGGCTCTCAGCAGCCCAGATGGAACAACCCGGAACCAATATCTCGTTCAAAAACGTTTTTTTCCACAGGGACAGATTGAGTCCCGCTCGAAGATTGCCCTTCTCGATCCGGCGTAATGAAGTGTTTTCCACCGCTTCACCCAGATCGCCATGCTGGTCCACCGCCAGATACTTGCCGCCCGCATGATCCAATTCTTCAATGCATGCAGTCATCGCGGAACTTTGAATGTCGCGATCCACCATGAAATCATCCAGCCAGACGAAGAGATTCTCCTCCTTGATGGATTTTAAGGCAACGATGAAGTTGTCTGACCAGCTTTTGTCCTCACCCACTGGAATCGTGACCACCCTAGGATCTTCAAAAGTGCGATGATTCGAAATGAGATAAACAGGAAACGGAGACGCCCCCCAGTGCTTGAAGAAAAAATGGAAGAAAATGGGCCATAAATCCGAATAGCCGTCACAGGAAGAGATGACTGTGGCGGCATTCTGTGTGTTGGGATTGGATGGCATGAAGCGGAATAAGGAGGTTAATATGCTGGCGCACAATCCGCAATCTGTTAGCTCATTTTAAATAAGGCTCCGACCTCGGCTGCACAGTGCCGCCGCATGCCCGGCCAAACAATCAAGGAACACCAAAGGGCTAGGAATCACATTGAGGCTGAGAGAACTGCCTTTTTAAGATGAGCTAATTTGGTTGCAGCGGGTTGATTGTCTGCTTTGTAGAACACTGATTTTATTAATACCTGTAATATCCATACATAAATTTTTGACCTCAGCCGCATCAATTCAACTTTTGGCCCTGATGCAAAAGTAGAGTGGCCCGCCTCCTCAATTGATGCCATTCAATCCATTCCATGAAATCCTTCAGCCGCCGCATACATGATCTTTATGCGAATCTGCGGTCTGCAGTTCGGCTTTACCCAAAGATTGAATCCTCCCCTAAAAATTCGGCCAGCGTCACGGTCATCCCCCTGATCGAAGCTGGCTCGGAGGAAGTCCCCTGTGAACTGGAGGCGCGGTTTTTCAACCAAACCGCAACCACTTCTCTGATGCGGTGGCCCGCCGTCAATTTCCACCACATACGCAACGCAACAGTCGTGGGTGATCAGGCCAGCATTTTCACACCTGAAGGCAAATGGCTGCGTGTATGCCCCAGCTTTGATTTGCTGCCTCTGAGCAAAGTGCGGCAGCCCATCTCTATCGGTGCAAAAAGAGTGACCACCCCGTTGTTTCACCTCTCTGGCAGGGACCACGAAAACCACGGCCACTTCCTCTTTCAGCACATGCCCCGCTGGATGGCGGCACAAAAGAAAATGCAGGAGCTGAATCCTCAATTTCAGATTTTGGTCGCCAAAGGCCATCTGAAATGGCAGTCCCGTTACCTGTTAAAAACCGGTCTCATTCAGGACCAGATCATCGAATGCAGCGATGGCACCACCCGCTGCAATGATCTCTTTTATGTCCCACAGCTGCGCGGAGTGCAAGACTGCCTCTCCCGGCCGCAGGATTACCGGGCCATGAACGAATACTTCCATCGTCCTCATGCCAAAACCGGGCCGTCACTGTTCCTGTCCAGAAAGGATGCTCCCAACCGGTATCTGCTCGATGAACCCGCCGCCATCGCCGAGGCTGAAAAAGTGTTTGGCAGCGTTCGTGTGATCCAGCTCTCCAAAACGCCTTTGGACGAACAGATCGACTTGGTGTCGAAAGCCCCTGTCGTCATCTCTCCGCTGGGACAGGCCCTGGCAGTTTCGCTTTTCGCCAGAAATTCAGTCATCATCAATTTGGACGGCGGCCCCGGTCCCGACGCATGGGGTGACGCATTCCGGAATGTGGCCAACATCTGCGGCAATCAGGGCATCTCGTTGTACTCGGGATCCTCACGGACCCCGGACGGCTCCTTCACATTTCCACCGCAGGTGCTCCACCAGATGCTTGAGAAAGTGAAAAAGCTAAGTCAGTAGAGCCCATTCCCTCACCCTCCTCTTGATGCGCCTACTCCTCGTTAAACTCCGCCACATCGGGGACTCCTTGCTGCTGACTCCCACGGTCAAGGCTGTGAAAGATGCCTATCCTGATGCGCAAATCGACGTCGTCGTGCGCGCAGGAACTGAAAGCATTTTGCAAGGCTGCCCCAGCATTCACAAAATCTACACCACAGCCTCGCCCGAAAAAAGCAAACGCTCCGGCGCGAGCTTCTGGAATGATCTGCGGCTGCTGGCGGATATCCGCGGTGAAAAATATGATCTGGCTGTAGAAATGGGCAACAACGACCGCGGGCGCACCATCGTCGGATTGAGCGGAGCCAAAAAACGCTGTGCCGACACCCACGTCTATCAGATTGCCTGGCCATGGAAATGGCTGATGACCCACCTGGGCAATAGTGAGTGGTCAATCATCCACCGGGCACAGGCCGACTTTTTGAATGTTAAAGACTTCCTTGAACTGCCGCAGCAAGAGCCGGGCCCACTGATTTTCGAAAGAAGCGCCACCACGGCGCCTCCATTCGCTTTAGCACCAGACAAGCCGCTGGTCATTTTCCACCCAGGTACACGGTGGCAGCGCAAGCGCTGGAATGAGGACCATTGGGCCAGTCTGGGGACGGCTCTGATTTCGCAAAATCATCAAATCGTCATCAGCGTCGGCCCTGACCCGGAGGAGATCGCTCTAGGTCAGCGATTGGTCGAAGCGATTGGCACGGGATGCATTAGCACCGAAGGAAAAACTCAGTGGAATCACCTGGCATGGCTGCTCTATCATGCCCGGCTCTTTGTCGGTGTGGACACTGCGGCCATGCATCTTGCAGCAGCCACAGGGACTCCTACGGTGGCTCTCTTCGGCCCTGATTCGGACGCCCGAAACTGGTCCCCCTGGAAAACACCCCACCATCTCATTCATTTCAACTCAGATGAAGCCAGCACTCTCGACGAAGTCATGACTGCTGCCGCAGGTTTTCTCGCACTTTCCCCACCGAATTCATGAAGCTTCTCGTTCTCCCTTTCGGTGATGCGGCTTGCGCCAGCACTCATTATCGGGTGCTCCAGTATCTGGACATGCTGAAAAAGGATGGAATTGAATGTGAAGTTTTGGCTCCTGGAAAAATGCCCGAGCCAGCGGTTATTGCTGAATCCGACACAGTGCTGGTGCAGAAAAAGCTGTTCCCAGCTCATCAGGTGCGAACACTCAGGAAGCACGCGAAGCGGCTGTTGTTTGACATTGATGACGCCACTTGGCATCCCCATGGCCGGAAACATAGCTGGTTGACGCGCTGGCGCACCAACCGCCGTCTGCAAAGCATCGTGCACGCGGCCGATGTGTCCCTCGTCGCAAACCAATACATCGCGGGGCATTTGAACGCATTGGGTGGAAAAACACAGGTGCTGCCCATGGCCCTGAAGGCTGAGGACTGGCCGCGTTCCGAGAGCACTCAGGCCGTCCGTATCCGGCTGGGATGGTCAGGTGCTCCTGTGAATTTGCGCTACCTTGAAGCCCTGGAACCCGTGCTTGCGCAGGTGATGGGCAAGCACCCAGAGGTGGAACTTGCGGTGTTTTGCGGCAAACAACCCGCATTCAGCACCTCATTGCCATATCTGCACCTGCCATGGCGGCATGGCGGCGAGCCTG
>JAPLUN010000491.1 GCA_026397715.1 Verrucomicrobiota bacterium | reverse complement strand
GTGCCCGGATGCCACGATGTCGCCCACCTCCCACTCCCTGGCCCTTTCACCGCCGCCTCAATTCAAAAATGCTTGGCTCCATTCACCCCTCAATAGCAGACCGCGTGCCGAACAGTACTGGCAGGAGTGCCCATCGTACTTCCAATCACCGCGACCGAAACACTTCGCTCATCAGACACTCAACCATCAGCGTGTTCAGGCCGAGGCCCTGCTTTTTCACTTTGTCGTGGAGCTTGTCGATGATGAAGTCATCGTTGAGTTCCATGGTGCGGCCGGTGGTGTAGGTGAGGATCTGGCGGATGAGGTGCCGGCTGAAAAGATCGGCACGGGTGCCTTGGATGAGTTTCTTGAAGCTGGCGAAGTCGGTGTAGGTCTCGCCAGAAGGGAATTCGCCCGTGGTGTCAATGCTGGGGGCGGGGGCCTTTTTATTGGTCTTCGGGTAATTGCTGCGCCAGCGGCCGACGGGATCGAAGGACTCGAGGCTGAAGCCGAGCGGATCAATCTTGCGGTGACACTCGGCGCAGGCAGCGTCGGAGCGGTGTTTGGCAAGACGGTCGCGAATGGTGGTGGCTCCGCTGACATCTGGATCAATGGCGGGCACGACATCCGGTGGTGGCGGCGGTGGCACGCCCAGAATGTTTTCGGTGACCCACACACCGCGTGTCACAGGCGAGGTCTCAACACCGTTCGCGCTCACGGTAAGCACAGCGGCCATGCCCATGAGACCGCCACGATGCGCATTGCCTTTGAGGCTGACCTTTTTGAAGCCATCCGCCAGGCGCAGGGTCTTTTGCTCGGGGATGTCGTAGAGTTTGGCCAGCTTCTTGTCCACAAAGCTGTGGTCGCAGTCGATGAACTGCATCACGGAGCCGTTGCTTTTCAGCAGATCGCGGAAGAAGAGACTGGCCTCGGTTTTCATGGAGGTGGGGAGATCCTCCGCATAGTAGGAGCGCACCACCTCGCGGGGCGGGGGCATGCCGCCGAGTTCACGGAGGTTCAGCCAGCTGTCCAGAAAGCCGCTCACAAAGCCGCTAATGCGTTCGTCGGCGAGCATGCGCTGGATCTGCTTTTTCAGCTCGGCATCCTGCGTGAGCTTGCCAGACTTCGCGGACGCAAGCAGCGCTTCATCTGGCGGAGCAGCCCAGAGGGCAAAAGAAAGGCGCGAGGCGAGGTCATAGGGACTCAGCGCTTTCGCGGACTCCTCTGTGATTTCGCTCAGGTAGAGAAAGGAGGGAGAGCAAAGAATCAGTTTCAGCGCATCCAGCGCGGCCTGGCGCGGCGTGGCTTTTTCGGCCAGCCGCTTGTCATAAAGGGCGCGTATGGGCTTGCGGTCTGCATCAGTGAGAGGGCGGCGATACGCCTTCTCCGCAAAAGCTTGGAGCTGGTCCAGCGCATGCTCAGCTTGGAATCCGTCTTTGCCAAAGACCGCGATTTCTTCTGCCCCGCCTTTTTCTTCAGGCACAGGACCGTTGATCTTGATTTCGCTGATGCGGATATGCGGCAGCTTGCCTTCCAGCAGGATGTGGGCGCGGCCGACCCCTGAGGATCCTGGGTCCACCTTGAACTCGTCCTTGTAGCGCTTGTTGATCGTCACCACCGAAGCACGTGATTCATACGGTCCGTTCGGGAAGATGAAGCGCGGTGTCTGCCCGGCTTCCAACCACACGCGGAATTTGAACCAGGTGGGCGTGTTGTCCGGCACCACGGCGCTGGCCAGCAGCGGCTCAATGGCCTGCGGATAATGGATGTGGCCTTTGGTGACATCTCCCGGCACGACACCGAGGATGAAGGGTTCGGAGAAATCGATGCCAAAGATAGTGGGATCATAGTGCGTGTCCCGGTGCATCGCAGCAGCCTCGACTTCGATGTCGTAAAGGCCGGAGACAGGCACGCCCTGCTTGAAGTCTTCGATATGGCCGTAGCCGCCCTGACGGGTGTCGGTGTTCGGCTGCTCGTAGAGGCAGAGGTAACGGAAGTTGAAGGCGGACTTGTGGGAACCGGTCAACTCTTCGTATTGCACGAAATGGCTGTTGAAGCGCCAACTCTTCGGCTCGGTCGCTGGTTTGCCGAGGCGTGTCTCCACGAGTCGGTTCGCGGACTGGAAGTATTGATCCACGAGAAAGCCGGAGGTCACGAGCGACTTGCCGATGTTGTCCATGTGCTGGCTCGTCTTCTCCTTCGGGAAATCAGCCGTGAGGCCCAGCGTGTCCACCCGGCGGCCAAACAATACGGCGAGGGTGTTCTCATACTCCCGGCTGGAAAGGCGGCGCATGACCGTGCGGCTTCCCGTGCTCTGAAATTTGCCATAGGCGGCCACCGTGCCCTCGCGCAATGCGCGGATCATGCCGAGACGCTCGTCATCAGTGGGCTGATCCGCCTTTTTCGGCGGCATTTCCTTCAAGGTCAGCTGGTCGATGATGTCACGCGCATCGATGAGATCAGGAATGGACTTCAGCGGCAGCGCAAACTTCTCAAAGGCGCGATCGCCCTTTTGCACATCCGCGTCATGGCACTCAAGGCAGTATTTCCCGAGGAACTGCTGGGCCAGCTTGGGTGCATCGTCGGCGGCATGGGCCGTTGTGAGGAACGCGAGGCAAAGCAGCGCGCTGATGCGCGGGGTCGGAGCCATCATGCTCATCACGCGAAACGCCCGGTGCTGTTGCCAAAGGAATCCGTCTCCACGCCCATCTTCTGCGCGATGTCCACGAACAGATTGCACAGAGGCACTTTGTTGATGCCCTCACGCGGCACTTCGCGGAATTCGCCGTGCTTGTAGCCGCCACCCGCGAGGATGATGGGCAGGTCGGAGTTCTTGTGCGAATTGCCATCGCCCATGCCGCTGCCGAAGAGCACCGTGGTGGAGTCCAGCAGGGTGCGGTCGCCATCGTTCATCTTCGAAAGACGCGTGATGAATTTGCCCAAGTGCTCGATCTGATACTTCTCCAGGGTGATGAGGCTCGCGATGGCTTCCGCGTCATTGCCGTGGTGCGAAAGGCCGTGCCAGTCTTTTTTGATCCCGAGATGCTGCGGCATGAAGTCGCCGCCGATTTCCAGCGTGGCGATGCGTGTGCTGTCCGTCTGGAGGGCAAGTGCGATCAGCTCATACAGAATCGGCAGGTCTTCGACGGCGTTGTGATTCGCGGGCTTGTCAAAAGGGGCCTTGGGCTTCGGCTGGCTGACCCAGCGCTGGCGCAGTTCCAGGCGCTTCTCCACATCGC
>JAPLUN010000510.1 GCA_026397715.1 Verrucomicrobiota bacterium | reverse complement strand
GCGTTCATACGTGGCGCTGTTTGCCGCGATGTGCCGCCCCTGATCATCCTTCATGAAGAAGAACACGCCCGGCATGTGCTCGAAGATGGCGCGCACGCCCTGCGGATCGGCGATCTGAGCGAAAAAATCGGCTTGGAGACGTGGCAGCGGCATGGCCGGATTTTAACAAAAATTGGCAGCCTGTCACCAAAGGAACGAAGGGTGGCGGGAGTATGTAAATGGCTATATTTCAACCTCCGTCCGTCATGCACCTCCGTCTTCTTTCCTTTCTCGCCTTCGCTGGCTCTGCTGCCTTCGCTCAAACGAAGCCGACTTACACTTTTCCCGTCAAGGCGCTGACCGCCGAGGAGGAGCTGAAAACGATCCAACTGCCGAATGGCTACTCGCTGGAACTGGTGCTGAGCGATCCGATCATCAAGGAGCCGACTGCCATCGCGTTCGACGGAAACGGCAAGATGTACATCGTCGAAATGCGCACCTACATGCAGGACATCGACGGCACGGACGAGCTGACGCCGAAGAGCCGCATCTCGCTGCATGAATCGACCAAGGGCGACGGCGTTTTTGACAAGCACAGTGTCTATATGGACAACATTTTGCTGCCACGCATGGTGCTGCCGCTGGATGACCGGGTGCTGGTGGGCATCACAGACACTAATGACATCACGCTGCATCGCGATGCGAATGGCGACGGCGTGGCGGATGAGCAAGCGCCATGGTACGTCGGCGGTCCACGTGGCGGCAACATGGAGCATCAGCCCAGCGGCCTCGTGTGGGGCTTGGACAACTGGATTTACACGACCTACAACGGCTACCGCCTGCGCTGGAATGGCAAGGAAGCGCCACTCAAGGAAAACACTGCGCCGAATGGTGGCCAGTGGGGGCTGGCGCAGGATGACTACGGCAAGATGTGGTGGAGCAATGCCGGTGGTGAAAAGGGCCTGTGGAACTACCAGGCACCGATCCTCTACGCCGCGATCAATGTGCCGCAGCAGAAGAGCGAAAAATACGACACGGTGTGGCCCATCGTTGCACTCGGCGATTTCCAAGGTGGCCCTGGTCGTTTCCACTCGCCGGAAGATTTGCGTTTGAATCACTTCACGGGCTGCGCCGGACAGACAGTCTATCGTGGTGATCGTCTGCCGAAGGAACTCTATGGGAATGTGTTTCTGCCGGAGCCGGTGGGTCGTTTGATCCGCCGTTCCACCGTCGAAGTGAAGGATGGCATCACCACCGTGACCAATCCCTATGAGGCTGAGATGAGCGAATTCATCCGCAGCAGCGATCCGAACTTCCGTCCGCTGAACATGACCACCGGCCCCGATGGTTGTCTGTATATTGTGGATGCGTATCGCGGCATCATTCAAGAGGGCAACTGGGTGAAGCCGGGCAGCTACTTGCGCGGGGCTATTGAACCCACCGGCATGCAGCACGTGACCGGCCATGGCCGCGTGTGGCGTCTGGTGCACAAGGACTTCAAGCCCGGCCCGCAGCCGAAGATGATCGGCGAGACGTCTGCACAACTGGTGGCGCATCTCACGCACGCGAATGGTTTCTGGCGCGACACCGCGCAGCGCATGCTGGTGGTGAAGAACGACAAGTCCGTGGTGCCGGCGCTCATTGAAATGGCGGCGAAGAATGACAACCACCTTGCTCGGCTTCACGCATTGTGGACGCTGGAAGGCCTGGATGCGATCACTCCTGACATCATTCACACCGCGATGAAGGATGCGCATCCACAGCTCCGCGCCAATGCCATCCGCGTGGCGGAGACGCTGCTGAAACGCAGCGCAGCCGATCCGGCTAAGAAGGATGCAACCGAGACGGTTGCGCTACAGGCCGACATCAAGGCCATGCGTGTGGACAAAGATCCGACTGTGGTATTGCAGACGCTCTACACCAGCCGTCACTTGAACTGGCCAAACTGGAAGCTCGAAGCGCAGACCGCGCTGATGACATCGGCCAGCGTTGGCGTACGGGAAATCGGTGCGCAGTTGCTCGTAGAGGCACCGAAGATCAGCGGCAGCTTCACCAAGGATGAGAAGAAGCAGCTGGAGCGTGGGCAGGAGATCTTCCGCTCGCTGTGCTTCGCCTGCCACGGTTTCGACGGCAATGGCATGCCAATTGCCGGACGCGAAGGAGCCACGCTCGCCCCACCGCTCGCCGGTTCTAAAACAGCGGTGCAGGGAGATGCCATCGTGCGGGTGATGATGAACGGCCTCACCGGCCCCATCAATGGCAAGACCTATGAGGCGCAGATGGTACCCATGGCCACGAACAACGACCAGTGGATCGCCGATGTGACGAGCTACATCCGCAAGGCCTTTGGCAACAACGGGAAGCTCGTCACCAAGCAGGAAGTGGCCAAGCTGCGCAAAGACCTCTCCAAGCGCACCACGCCCTGGAGCATCGAAGAGCTGCAGGCCCTTTACCCGCAGCCGCTGAAAAATCGCGCTGCTTGGAAGCTCACGGCCAGCCACAATGAAAAGGAAGCTGGCAAAGCCGTCGATGGTGACATCGCCACGCGCTGGGACAGCCGCAAGGCACAGACTCCTGACATGTGGTTTCAGATTGATCTCCCCGAAGCCACCGACATCTCCGGCCTCGTGCTCGACACGGGCAAGTCCCACAACGACTACCCGCGCCAGTACAAGATCGAGCTGTCACTCAACGGCAGCGAATGGGAGAAGCCCGTTCTTCAGGGCAAAGGCGATGCCGGAGCCGTCGAATACCTCTTCCCCAAACCGGCCAAGGTGAAATCCATCCGCATCTCGCAGACGGGTGAAGCGAAGGGAACGTACTGGTCCATCCATGAGCTGGAAGTGCTGGGCGTGGTGAAGTGAACCTGCGCCGGAAGCACAAACTAGGGCGTCTGCACCTTGCAACCTGCTCGTAACAGGGTAACCGCTGTGCCGGTTACCCTCAGATATGAAGCAGTTGTTCCATTCCATCGGTGCCATGGTGCTGATCCTCGGGTTGCTTGGCTGCAAGCGCCCGCCGTCCAATCTGCTGCAAGGCTATGTGGAGGGCGAGTTTGTGTATGTTTCCTCGCCGCTGGGTGGCAAGCTGACGAAGCTGAATGTTCAGCGTGGTGCGCAGGTGAAGGAGGGGGATGTCTTGTTTGCGCTGGAAGACGTGGCTGAAACGGCGGCACGCAATGAGGCGAGCCACCGGCTGCAGCAGGCCAAAAACACGCTTGAGGATGCGAAGAAAGGCAAGCGGCCGACGGAGATTGCGTCGCTGGAGGCGCAATTAAAGCAGTCGCGTGAGGTTTTGGCGTTGTCGGAGATCGAGCTGGCGCGGCAGCTTGAGCTGACGAAATCCGGGGCGGTGGCGGTGGACAGTACGGACCAGGCCCGCAGCACGAATGTGCAGAGCCGCCAGCGAGTCGAACAACTGGAGGCGGATTTGAAGACCGCCGCTCTGGGCCTGCGCAGTGATGCGGTGGCGGCGCTGGAGGCGGAAGTGAAGGCGCGTGAGGCCGCGCTGGCCAAGGCGGCGTGGGATCTCTCGCAGAAGCAGCAAAGTGCGCCGCAGGCGGGCGTGGTGAATGACACGCTCTATCGTGCGGGCGAAATGGTGGTGGCGGGCAGGCCGGTGGTTTCACTGCTGCCGCCGGCCAACATCAAGGTGCGCACGTTTGTGCCGGAAACTCGGCTGACGACCTTGAAAGTCGGTGATGCGGTGAAGGTTCGTCTTGATGGGGTGGCCGAGGCGCTGAGTGCGAAGGTGAGCTTCATCGCGCCGCAGGCGGAATACACCCCGCCGGTGATCTACAGCCAGGAGAACCGCAGCAAGCTGGTGTTCATGGTTGAACTACGCTTTGACGACGCAGTGGCGGCGAAGCTGCACCCGGGACAGCCAGTTGATGTGGAATTCGAGCCTTGACGATGAGCGAGGAACTGGCCATCGATGTGAAGGGCATGACGAAGCGATTCGGCACGCGCACGGTCGTGAACAAGATCGACCTGCAGGTGCGCAAGGGAGAGATCTATGGCTTTCTGGGGCCCAATGGCAGCGGCAAGACCACCTTCATCCGCATGCTGTGCGGTCTGCTGAAGGCGGACGAGGGCAGCGGAACGTGTCTGGGTTTTGATGTGATCAAGCAGAGCGAGGAGATCAAAAAGCAGGTGGGGTACATGACGCAGCGCTTCAGCTTTTATGAGGACCTGAGCATTCGTGAGAACCTGGATTTCGTGGCGCGCATGTATGGCATTAAAGACCGGCAGACAGCGGTGAGCGCTTCCATCGAACGGCTCGGATTGGCGGGGCGTGAGCGCCAGCTGGCGGGTCAGTTGTCCGGCGGATGGAAACAGCGGCTGGCACTGGCGGCTTGTTTGATTCATGAGCCGAAGCTGCTGCTGCTGGATGAGCCGACGGCTGGCGTGGACCCGAAGGCGCGGCGTGATTTCTGGGA
>JAPLUN010000153.1 GCA_026397715.1 Verrucomicrobiota bacterium | reverse complement strand
GCCGATGCGCTCGAACTCAGGGCCAATGAATTAGGATATAAAAGCGCCACCGCCCTGGTGGAAGCCCTCGCCCGGTACGACTGCCTCTGCCGCTCCCGCCACGGCGTGACGAAGCAATGGGCCGCCCTCACCCCCGTCCAGCAAGACGACCTCGACGCCCGCCTCCTCGCCCGCGTCCTCAAGCAGCAGGGGATGACTGCGACGGAGGCGGCGAAGGTGGATTGGCGGATGTTGTAGGCGTTGCGCTGCGCGCACTCAATCCTATGGCACGTCCCATGCTTGCTGGAAAAACAGCAAGCATGATTGAAACCCTTCAGGCGTACATGGTAAAACGAGACTCATCCGATCCCGAACCCGCCCTTGAATGACCAGCCGCACGACCCATACGAATTCGATTTCCGCACCGGCTGCCCCACCGCCATCACCGGAGACACCCTCTCTGTGGAGCAGTGGAGCATTTGCAGTCGGATCAACGGTGAACGAGCGCGTGGAATCCAGGAAACTCATCGAACAACTCCATCCCGGGAATCGGTTTCGCCTCATGTTTGGCAGGCCACTGTTGCCGCAGAATCAAAACTCTGGGACGTCCCGCTAGTCTCGCTCGACCGCCTCGCGGTTTTACTTCGATGAGCTCAGCGCTCTCGCCTCCCGGACGCTCCAGCGCCTGAACGAGGGTAAAGAAGCCAGCGCCTGGCTGGATAACGGCACAGGTTGTGTCTACAAGCTCTTCGATCTCCGCGCCAACGGCGCTCTCGGGCAGTAGATCGAGTTCTGCCGTGAAGACGACTTCTCCTTCAAACTCGCGCAGGTGGATGCCACGTTGCTCGACACCGTGCAGAAACTCCGCCTCCTCCACGAAGCCGGCGCCTGTCCCACCGTGGCAGGTTCAATTCCGCAGGCTTCGGGGAAGGGGAGTGATGATGATTTGTGAGGAAAAACATCTTTAATATGGACGGCATGTTAACATGTAGGTGAGCGTCAGTTTTGTGTAATGCTTCTATGCACCCTCGCGCAACAGAAGTGAGTCACCTCCACAAGGCCCGGCACTCAATAATCAGGTGGCATCTCAAGCACGATCTCGTTCTCACTTACGATCGTGGCATGCAGTGTATCGCCTTCACGAAAATGTTTTTGAAACCACCGGGCCACTTCCTTTCTGCTGCGGATGCGCGGTGATCCATTGGGGTTGGCATTGCGGTCGATCTTGGTTTCCACTGTGGCGGGATTTTCACGCCCCAGAAAAAAGAGCAGCGGCGTCCCGTGAGGACCCAGTTCCTTGGACTGATCGATGGGCACATTGATGAAGCCTTCGGAGTAATAGCTCTTCCCCAGCACGACGGTGAAGGGGACATTTTTGTCATTGGATGGCATGCTCATATAGCTCGATGCATAAGGCGTAACCTCAGGCAGTTGCAAAGCCTGACGCTCCACCATTTCAGAGTCGGTCATCGGACGTGCGCCCGGCCTGCCGTTCCATGGAGGGGCCAGTTCACTGATCAGACTGTCCTCCAGGCCGGCCGCCAGATTGATTTCAAAGTCACCCCATTGCAGAAAGGTATCGCCCGGCAGTCTGTAGATGAAGACTTTGCTGCTTGAGAGCAATTTCTTGAGGCTCTCATTGCATTTGATGTTTGTGGATTGACCTCCTCCTGGCTTGCAGTAACCCGTAAAACGTTGCTTCAGTCCGACGGACGTCTTGCCGATGTAGAGTACAATCTCTCCGCACGCAAATGCATACAACGCCGCACCTTTAAGCCGTGCTCTGCTGGCGGGTGTGTCTGGCATCAGCTCATAGCTCAGGCTGTCGTTCTTCAGGATCCACTGTCCCAGAAGTTGAAAATCCACGTTGGTGAGACGGTTGAGTGTGTTGGATGGTGCGGACATAAAATGAAACTTTCATGATGTCCGGTCGCTCTTCTGCATTACCCAGACTAAACGGCTCCAGGCTCGGGCATGTGGCCGGAATAGGAGGCACGGATGGCGTCTTCAAGACCGGTGATCTCGGCATCTGTGAGCTTTTCGAATTGTGGAATGGAGCGCTTGTTCCTGGAGAGACGGCCTTGATTTTGCATGGCCAGCTTTAGGAAGAGATTGGCATGCGGTTCGGGCAGGTCCACCACCTCGCGCATGGCCGCACGAGCCACGTCATAGCAGCGCAGAAAAGCCAGTTCGCGGGGGAGTTCCTTTTCAATCGTCTCCGCCACAAATGAGTATAATGCCTCAGCCATCACCGTGCAGTCGATGTAGCGGAAATGATCCAGCGTCATGTTGGTCACGGTCATCTCATTGAACTCCGTCAGCGTATATTCGGACCGCTGCTTCAGCGGCACAGAGAAAGCCTCCAGGCTGGCGTCATAGTCTTTCGGGCGGTTGAGCATCACGGCTGAGACTGGAAACACAATGCCCTCCGGGCCAAATCTCCGCCGCGCCAGCACATGATGGATCAAGAAGCGGTGGATGCGCCCGTTCCCATCAATGAACGGATGAAAAAAAACAAACTGATACGCCACAATGGCCGCCGCCGGCACGGGTGGAACGTGCGTGTGCAGAGTGAGACTGCTGGAGACCCTGGACCAATGCTCCATGAGAAAGGAGAGACTCTTGCCCGGCTTTGGCGGCACGAGATGCACCTGCTCCACTCCCGGGCCCAGCGTCTGGCCCACAAAGTTCTGCGTGGTGCGGAAGCTCTGCGAAGCAAAGCGCGGGTCCACAATGGCCTGCTGCAGCCTGCAGAGCGCCTTTTCACTGAAGTACTCCTGCTCACTCGAAGCACGCAGCAGGCCGGTGAATTTTT
>JAPLUN010000054.1 GCA_026397715.1 Verrucomicrobiota bacterium | reverse complement strand
GGTCGTAGCGTTCGGCAGCTTCGCGGATCGCCTTGCCGCCCACTTCTCCGACCCCATCTTCCTTGGACGCAGTCTTGATCCCGGAGGTCCAGGCAAGGAACTGATGGTACTCCTTCCGCGTCCAGCGGCTGTAAGGATGGTCATGGCACTGCGCGCAGGAAATCTGCGTGCCAAGAAAGAGCGTGGCCGTGCTCTCGATGTTCGCGGCGCGGTTCTCGCCGTCACGCAGGTAATAGCCCGCCGCAGGTGCGCGCCATCCGTAGCCTTCGGGGCTCAGCAGCTCACGCGTCCATTCGTCGAAAGGTTTGTTTTCACGCACGCTCTGTTTGATCCAGGCGAGATAAAAATCTCCCTGCACACCTTCGGCCAGGTCGTCTTTGGCGCGCAGCAGATCACACCAGTAGTTGAACATGTGGCTGACGTGGCCGTTGGAGGCCAGCAGCTCTTCGATCAAGCGTCCGCGCTTCTCGGGTTCCTTGATGGCGATAAAACGTTTGGCCTCGTCGCTCGTGGGAATGCGGCCCACGAGGTCAAGATACACACGGCGCAGCCACACAAATTCATTGGCCAAGGGACGGGCCTCCTCCGCGTGCTTGCTCAGGTCCCGTTCGATCAGCTGGTCGATGCGTGCTGCCACGGCCTTGAGTTGGGTGATATCCACAGCCTCGTTCAGCGTCGAGATCGAAACCTCTTTCGCACGAATGGAGGTCCACGAGCCGAAATTCGCACCTTCCTCAACCCACCGCCGAATAAGTGCAATCTCCTCGGCGCTCAGCGGCTTGCCATCATTGGGTGGCGGCATGAGATCATCGTCGCCGGGCTTGTGAGAGATGGATTTCACCAGCGTGCTCTTGGCGGCCTTGTGCGGCAGGATGAGATTGTCCGTCTGGCTTTTTTCACGAATCGCTTCCAGATCATCCAGCCGGATCCCACCTTTGGGCTTCTTCAGTTTGCTGCTGTGGCATTCAAAGCAGGAGCGCTCCAAAATCGGCAATACCTGCCGCTCGAAATCGATCTTCGTGGAAACGTCGGGAGTCTCCATAGGCATCTCGATCTTGGGTTTCGAAGCAAGATTCATCGGAGGAATCGTCGCGGTCTCCATCTTCTCCGGCACCGGTGCAGGGACGCTCCCCATGCCGATGGCGGGCGGCGTCACCGAAGTTGGTGTAGGCGCAGGTTTTGCTTTTTTCTCCACGACCACCACCTTCGGTGTCTGCGGAATCGGAGCAACAGGCACAGGGGCAACGGGTGGTTGAACCAGCACCGGCTCGGGCACCACCACCACACGAGGCCCCGGTGGGTTGGCGATGATGCGTCCATACATGATGACACGTTTGCCCGTGCGCTGAGCCACCACTGGGGCGAGATCGAGCCGCTGAAACAAATCCGGCCACGCGAGAGTGCCGCCGATGAAACCGATCAATACAGCCGCCGCCGCGGTGGTCCAGCGGGGCAGGTGGGTAAACCAGCGCCGCGGGCGACGGCGCGTGGTTGACTCTTCAATGCTGCGCATCAGATCATCGATGGATGACACATTCACGCTGGCTTCAATGGCGTCGGCGAGGGCAGCATGAGTGTCATTTTTTTCCAAGGCAACACGCAGCAGCGCGTCCATGCCGAGTTGCTGTTCCAACTCCTTGAGCGTGTCGGGGTCGTTCATCAAAACCTGCCATTCATGATTGGAGAGCACCCCCTCCAAAGCTTGGTCGATCGCTTCGTCGGTGTTCATGCTGTTTTGTGCTCCAGGTGAAGTTCAATGCACTTGCGCAGCTGCTGGCGTATGCGCATCAGCACGGTGCGCACCGCGAGCGTGCTGCGGCCGGTGCGTTGCGCGATTTCCTCGCAGCTGAGCTGCATCTCGTAACGCAGATCCAAAATGGTGCGCTGATGGTGGCGCAGCTTCTCAAGACAGGTCGCCAGATGATCTGATTCATCACTCACGGGTTTTTCAGAAGCCTCCAGCGCCATTTCCCAGC
>JAPLUN010000273.1 GCA_026397715.1 Verrucomicrobiota bacterium | reverse complement strand
GCATGCCAGTCAGAGTCGAAGCCAGACGCTCGTAGTCCCTTGAGAGGCGCTTGAAGCGCGCCGCCCAGCCAAAGCTGCGTTCCACCACCCAGCGCTTGGGCAGCAGCACAAAGCCCTTCTTGGCCTCCGAGAGTTTGACCACTTCCAGTCGTATCCCATGCGCTTGCGCTTGGCGCGCAGGTTCTTCGCCAGTGTAACCTTGGTCCACATAGGCAAGCTCCACATTTTCTCCGGTCGCCTGCTGAACGTGCTCTGCAAGCTCTCCGACCTGCGCACGCTCCTGCTCGTTGGCAGCCGTCACCTTCACCGCCAGCAGATGCCCCAGAGTGTCCACGGCGATGTGCACCTTGCTGCCTTTGCGGCGCTTGTAGCCGTCATAGCCTGCACGAGCGCCGCTCTCCGGCGAGGACTGCAGTGTGCGTCCGTCCATGATAGCCGCTGTGGGCTGGGCCTTGCGTCCTTTGGCCACACGCACGATGTAGCGCAGGGCGTTGAACAACTCGCGCAGCGGATAATCCCGCTGGGGCGCATCTTCCTTCATCAGCACCAAGTAGGGACGGCAAAAGTCCCATTCGGCATCACTGACGTCACTGGTGTAGGTGGCTCTTGGTTTATGGTTCGCGGGTTCCATCCCAAGCTTATTGCTTGGACCCTCACCGGTGTACAGCACTTTTTAAAGTTAATAACAGGCTCTAAATCAGTATTACTGAACAGCGCTGTATTTGAATTTAATTCATGTCTAATGCCCGCCCTTCGAGTTTCGTTATTCAATCGTCACTCCGGTTCCGACCAATCGCCCGTTGACCCTCCCAACCACTCTTCACTATCCTTCCTATCATGTGGCGTACATTTCTTTGCATCGGTCTCATGTGGGCCTCAACTCTCACTGCGGCGGAACCCGCCGCGCTGCGTTTGGTCGCTGACTTGAATCCGGGGCCGGGTGGCTCCGGATTGATGAATTTTTATGTCTGGGGAGATCAGGTTTGGTTCATCGCCGCTCGGGATCAAGGCGGCAAAACGTTGGCCTCTATCTATCGCTCGGACGGCAGCACGGCAGGCACACATAAGGTAAAAGATTTTCCGTGGCAGACGGGCAGCTCGATTTTTGACAATCCCTTCGTCTTTGAAAACCGTCTCTACTTTCAGGGGCCCAATGCCGCACTGGGAAAAGGCAGCCGAGTCTGGGTGACGGACGGCACCGAGGCTGGAACTCAGCCCATTTCCGAAGATGGCAAAGATGTGTGTGATGAATACAAGCCGGTTCTAATCGGGGATCGCCTGGTGCTCTCACTGCATGGCGACTACCATGGGCACGGCCTCGTGGCGCTCAATCTCCACAGCGGAAAGACGGAAACTATCGCAGTGCCTTTCGACGGCTGGGAGGACTACACCGACGGCGCGATGCTGAATGGGGGCATGCTGAAACTGGACTCGGCGGGCAAAGCCTTTTGGAGCATCGATGGCACACGCGCCGGACTGAAAAAGCTGACGCTGCCGGGGCTGCCTGAGTTTGACAACGACGGTGGAATTCCTCAGCTGCTCTCTTTGCCAAATGGAGTACTGATGTTGCCGCGTGGTTGCAAGCAGCCATTGGAATGGTGGCACACCGATGGGAAATCCGTGGTCAAACTGGCAGCATGGCCGTGGTCAAAGACGGAGATATTCCCGCACTGGTTTGGACGTGTGGGAGAGCGCGGCGTCTTTCTGGCCGGCGACCACACGCGGCACTGCGGTGTATGGAGCAGCGATGGCACGGCGGCGGGCACCGTCGTCCTCATTGACAGCGATCCCTACAAAGACGCCACCTTCTCGCTGCCGCTCGGGCGGCATGTCACCCCTGTTGTCTCAGTAGACCGGCTCTACTTCACCCTGGACGATGGAGAGCACGGGCTGGAGCTGTGGACCTCAGACGGCACCAAGCGCGGCACCCATCTGGTGATAGACATCGTCCTCGGCAGCGAAGATGCAGAGATCATCAAACTCCTCCCGCTGGCCGACGGGCGCGTACTGGCTCAGCGCGAGAATGCGGAATCCGGCACCGACTTATGGCTCACCGACGGCACCGAGGACGGCAGTCGCAGGCTGGCCACCTTCAATCGCGCCAGCATCGAGGCAGCGCTCCCTGGCGTGATTTTCGTGAACAGCGCAGAGCATAATGTCGGGCAGGAACTGTTCGCGCTGGATGTGCCAGCGTTCGCGGCGCCGGACAAGGTCGAAAAGCGAGTAAAGTAAGAGTGCAATCGGGGACGGCTTCGTGGTCTGCGAGGTCGAGGCATCGCAGTCAAGAAGTTAAGCATCCCATGAATCACTCATTCGTCATCGCTTAACCCGTCGTGCGCAGTCCTGACGCAATAGCATTAATCGAAATCAGCAAATCGGAGACCATCGCATCCGCAGCCTCCGTTTTACCGGCGGCGGTGAGTCCGCGCCATTCACGCAGCAGGGCGATCTGCTGAAGGTGCAGCACCTTGAGCGGTTCTTCGCGAATGTTCAGGGTGTAGGCGAGGCGCGGGCGGCGTTCTTCGAAGGTGCCGTGGAAGAGGTCGTCGATGATGGCACGGGTGGCTTCGTACTCGCTAAGGATGATGCCGAGGAAGCGGTCACGCACGGCGGTGTCCTCCACCAGACCGGCGTAGGCACGCATGAGGTCGGTGTTGGCGCTGACGAGGGAGCTTTCGATGTTGGTGAGGACGTAGCGAAGGAAGGCGGAGCCTGGGATGGCGGCTGCGAGGGTGGCGTAGCTCTGGGGATCGTCGGTCTTGAGTTTCGTCAAAGCACTGCCGGCACCGAACCAGCCGGGGAGGTAGAAGCGTGACTGCGTCCACGAAAAGACCCAGGGAATGGCGCGCAGGTCGTCAAGGGATGCCTGGCCGGTGCGGCGGGCGGGGCGTGAGCCGATGCGGGAGTTTTCCAGAGCATCGATCGGCGTGGCCTGACGGTAGAACTTCATGAAGTCCGGCGCGTGCAGGAAGGCGCGATAGGCATCGCGGCTGTCGGCGGCGAGTTTGTCAAAGAGAGGCTCCAGGGCGGGATGCGCGCTGGATTCGGTGCTGCGATGGCGGGCGGTGGCTGCCGTGGTGGAGGCCATAAGCAGCTCGGCATTGTAAACAGCGGAGCCGATGTGCGCGTATTTTTGCGCGATGGTCTCGCCCTGCTCAGTCATGCGCATGCCGCCGCTGAGGGATCCGTGAGGCAGCGCCTCCATGAACCAATGCGTGGGACCTGCACCGCGTCCGACGGTGCCACCACGGCCATGGAAGAAGATCGGGCGCACACCATGGCGGTGGATGGTGGTGGAAAGTTCACGCTGCGCACGATGCAGGGCGCACTGGCTGGCGACGATGCCGCAGTCCTTGTTGGAGTCGGAGTAGCCGACCATCATCTGGAACACAGGCGTACCACCCTTGCTCTGCGCGAAGAGGCTGCGTTTGGCGACGGGATGTGAGAGGAAGGCTTCGACGATGCCTGGGCCGGCTTCGAGATCGCCCATGGTTTCAAACAAAGGAACGACGGGCAGGGGGCAAACGAGGCCTTCTTCATTCCAGGCCATGAGTCCGGCTTCGCGGGCGAGAAGGAAGACGACGAGCATGTCTTCGACGCTGCGGGTCATCGAAATGATGAGGGAGCCAAGACCGGCATTGCCGTACTTTGCGCGGTGATCGGCAAGGACGCGGTAGCAGTCGAGCACGGTGTCTGCTTCTGGCCCGGCGGAAATACCTGGGGCGAGGAAAGGACGCGGAGAGATGAGCTCGCGGTCAAGCAGGGCACGCTTTTGCTCGATGGGCCAGGTGACGAATGAACCTCCATCCAGCAGACCGGCGGCACGCAGGAGCTGATCGAGCGCCTTCTCATGGAAGGCGGAATTCTGCCTTACATCGAGGACTGCGGAGTGGAAACCAAAGGCCGTGAGATTGCGACGGAAAGGGACAATCTGTTCTTCGACGACGGCCTTGGAGCCGACATCAAGCAAGGTTTGCGCAAGGACGTCGATGTCGGCACGCAGCTCCTCCGGCTGGACATACGCGACAGGTGAGGAGGGCTTCCCACTGGCGAGAACGACCTTCGCGTGCATGAGATAGACGGCAGCGCGCCAAGGCTCCTCTTTGTTGCGCTCCAGGATGTTGGCGAGATCAACGTCGGGCTCGGTTTTGAGCTGTGTGCTGAGGGTCGCAATCAGCTCTGTGAGCTGCGGTGGCGTGATTTGGAAGAGCGAGCTCAGCGGCAGGTGAAAGGCGAGGGCTTCGAGCGCACGGCGCTGGACGCGCAGGGCATTCTTACGCATAGCCTGCAAAGCATGGCGGGTGACATCAGCGGTGACGAATGGGTGCCCGTCGCGGTCGCCACCGATCCAGGAACCGAAACGGATCAGAGACGGCAGGGAGTCGATTTGAGCCACGTCATAACCGGCGGCCTGCCAGGCTTCGCGCAAATGGACGTGCGCACGGGTGAGCGCCTCGGGAAACACATCGCGCAAGTAATGCAGCGCGTTTTGGAGCTCGGCCTCGATGCTGGGGCGAGTGACGTGGATTTCTCCGGTGCGCCAGAGGTTTTCGAGCTGGGTCTGCAGCTGGCTTTGCAGGCGGGTCTGCTCACGCGGCGTGTAGGCCGGGTTCTCATGACGATTCATGAGACTGTAGATCTCGCGGTGCAGCTCGCGCACGGTCTCGCGCTTGGCCTCGGTGGGGTGAGCGGTGAGCACAGGCTCCACGCAGACATCTTTAAGTGCAGCGAGGATGTCTGCCTCATTGAGACCGAGGGTGCGCAGTTGCTTCAAATTGTCCGCCCACAGGCCCTTTTCAGCTTCGGGTCCGCTCTTTTTCTCGCGCAGACGGCGGATTTGTGAGGCGGCCCGCTCTTCTACGACATTGAGCAGCTGAAAAGCGATGGAATAGGCCTGCCCGAGGGAACGGTTCGTTTTTTGCGGCACCCCGGTGCCGATCCAAGGCAGACTGGCCGCCAGTTCGGGTTCCCCCAGCTGCTTGAGAACGGCGGAGAAGGCCGCCATGAGGTAGCGCAGGTCGTCTTCGAGAAGTTGAAAGCCGAGGGTGCGGAGGTTTTGCGGGGGAGTTTCGGACATGGCTGGATGGAGCTTGCAAATCTAAGCAGGAAGGATGCCTGATTCACAGAGCCATGTCGAAAGCCGATGGAAAAGGCAAGATCAAGCGGCAATCGCTGGAATGTCCGCTTTTAAACCGGGTAGGCCCAGGGCTTACGGTACTCGCGCGCCATCAGTTTGCTGGCCTCTGCGTCCCCGATGATCAGCTCCTTCTCCGCATCCCACTGGATGCTGCGCCCCGCCTTGTAGCTGAGCATGCCGAGCAGCGGCAGGCAGGTGGATCGGTGGGCGCTTTCGATGTCGGCGATGGGCTGCTTTTTCTTCTCGATAGCGTCGATGAAGTCGGCCCAGAGCAGGGCGATGTTGTGGCCATCAGGCTCCTGAAGCTGGTGGTTGCCGTGCTTCTCGCCCTCTTTGGGATTCACCGGGTAGAAGGTCCAGCCGTCGCGCCAGCCGATGTGCAGCACGCCTTTCTCGCCGTAAAAGTAGCAGCCGATCTTGTGCTTCTCGTTGTTGTTCTCGGCAAACTTGCGGTGCTCCCAAACGGCGGTGAACTGCTCAAATTCAAACGTGGCCACCTGATGATCCGGTGCATCGGTGGTCTGCTCCTTGTCATTGAGCACGGCAGGACCGGCGATAGGACGCCCCCCGGTGCAGAAGATTTTCTTCGGCCCTTTTTCGCCGCTCCAGAGCAGGATCTGGTCCAGCCAATGCACGCCCCAATCACCCATGGTGCCATTGGCATAGTCGAGAAAATGACGCCAGCCGCCCGGATGCAGCTTGGAATTGAACGGGCGCATCGGGGC
>JAPLUN010000326.1 GCA_026397715.1 Verrucomicrobiota bacterium | reverse complement strand
TCGGCCGCGAACGTCATCACGTCCGCAGGGGAGTCCACGGAGAGATGCTGCTGGCCCATCGATGCGGCAAGGAAGGAGAGGTACGTAGGCGCATTGTCCAGGAATGCTGAAAGCGCTCCGGTGGTTAAGTAATACTGCATGGGCGAGCTGATTTGCAGCGCCTCGCCACTTTGCAGGATCTGCAGCGCCGGGATCATGGTGAGGAAGATGCCCACGAAGAGATAACCGACCTCCTTGACCGGACCGAAGTTGAAGTCGTTCGCCTCATGCACCACCGGCTTGGTGGTAAAATAAGAAGCCACGGCCGCGGCAAACATCACCAGCGCAGGGATGGAGAACACGCCCAGCAGTTTGGTCTCCTGCACGCTCTTGGGCAGGAAGACCGCCGCGATTACGACGCCCAGCCATACACATTGAGCAGGCCGCGGAAGTACCAGTCTTCGTGCGCGGTTTCCTCGTCCCGCACCTCCTTGGGGACTCGGGAGAAATTGCGCGTGTCGAAGATGAAGAAGGCGCCCAGCAGCAGCGCAAGGGCCAGCGCCCAGGCCTGCCAGCAATGCTGCAGCACCCAGAAGAACGACACACCACGCAGGAAGCCCAGGAAGAGCGGCGGATCACCGATGGGCGTGAGGCAGCCGCCCACGTTGCTGACGACGAAGATGAAGAAAACGATGTGGAAGCCGGTGATGCGGAACTTGTTCATCTGGATCCACGGACGGATCAGCAGCATGGAGGCCCCGGTCGTGCCGATGAAGTTGGCCAGCACAGCACCGATGAGCAGGTAAAAGGTGTTGATCAGCGGTGTCGCCTCGCCTTTGACTCGGATGTTGATCCCGCCAGAAATGACAAAGAGTGAGCCCACCAGCGCCATGAAGCTGACGTACTCATGCGCCGCGTGCTGCAGTGGATGCCAGTCATGCTGGACAAAGGCATAATAAGCCGCGGTCACCAGTCCCAGCGCCACCGCGACCTTTGGATAATGATGCTCCCAGAAGTGCGCCGCAAACAACGGCATCAGCGCGATGCAGAGCAGCAGAATGGCAAACGGTGCCAGCATGCCCATGGGAGGCAGTGCGGCATGGGCCGTGGTGGTGGCGAAGAGGAGCATGCGAGAGTGAGATGTTTGGCGATTTGCCGGGCAAAAGTGGCCCCAAATGCAGATGCATCGGCGGGTCCGTTGGGATCATTCCTCCTAACCCTGAAGCGGTCCAAGTTCAAACATAACCGGCTCAACCGGGGGCATAGGATGAGGCCAGAGCATTTGAAATAAACGCATCGCCAACCCTCCTTTGAAAAATGCTCACAGGTCTTCGCAAGGGCGCCAGCAAAGTGATCCGCACACTCCGTGTGCGGTTTCTGGGCGGTCACAGGGAGACTTCGCTACCGTGACGGTTCCATCGGTGCGGCATGCTTCGCCAAGACGGACTCGGAGGGATCACAATGATCCCTCACCCTCCTCATGAACGCCACGATCTTTTCCGAAACACCCAGGATGCCGCGGTGCACATGAAGGACGGGCTTTTTCAGCTTTCGGGCGGTGCTGACGGCCTTCTGGGCGGTGCCTGCGGCCTTGGTGGCGAGGGTGAAGACGAGGGTGGCTTCCGCATCACGCACGTTGGAGCTGACGGCTTCGATCACGTTTTCCGTTTCGCCTTCCTTGAGCTTGTAGCGCGGGTCCAGCGGTTCCGCAGATCCGAGCAGGCCCTTGGGGCACCAGCCGCCGTGCGGGCATTCGTATTTCAACGCCCACTCCAGAGCGGCGCGTTCGACGCCCAACTGGGCGCCGGTGATGATGACAAGTTTGAAAGCCATGGGAACGTTCAGAAGAAATCAGGACAGCGTCTACGGCAAGCACGATCTCGCTTTATTCCAGGTGCCGTCCCAGCATCAGGTCCAGATTGCGCTCCACGATTTCACCCATGGATTTGCAGGAGTCAAACAGATGGGAGCTGTGGTACTGGCCAAGTTCGGCGCGGAGCTGGACGACTTTTTCAAAGGGCTCGACCGCATTGTTCTTCATGCAGCGCAGCAGGGCGGCGATGCGCTGATGCTCGGAGAGGTAGCGGCGGGAGATGAGACTGCGCTCCTCCTCCTGGTACTGCTTCATCGTGGGGAAGTTCAGGCAGGCTGAGCAGAGCTGGACCACCGGGTTGTTCTCTTTGAAGAACTGCGGGAGGTACAGGCTTTTGCGCCCTTCATAGCTCTGCTGGTCGAAGTCGATGGCGCGTACGCGGTACTGCACCTCCTCAAAGTCGGGGGTCATGTCCACCACGTAATTGTAGCTGCGCATGTCACCCAGGAGGCGGATGAAGCAGCGCTCGCTGAATTTCACGAACTCCTTGGCCAGGCGGACGCCGTTGAAGTCAGGGCGCTGCAGGTAGTCGCGGATGAAGGCGTCTCCCGGCACACCGGCGATGTGCTCCTCCACCAGGGTGCCTCCCCGGTGCATCAGGTAGTTGATGCGGTTCGGGGAGAGCAGGTGTTCCAGTTCCAGCCCATAGACGCGTGAGGCGTCCGCCGTTTTCACGTAGAAATGGTCGTAGTTGTCATTGTACTGGTTCACCACCCGGACGCGGAAGGGGCGGGAGTTGCCAAATTCGCAGTAGTCCACGCGCTCGACGAAGAGATGCGGTACCGCGTGGAAATCACCCGTGCGGAGCTGCGAGTAGATGCTGGTGAGCTTGGGATAGAGCTCCTGCTGCAGCTCACGCGGATAGAGGACGCTGCTCCAGTAGGTGGCGTTGCCCTCCTTGTCGAAGAGCGGGTAGCTTTCGGAGAAATTGCGCAGTTCATCATACTGCGTGGGCAGCGAGTAGCAGCGCCCGAACTGATCGAGGTACTCGATCAGCTCATCGGTGACGGGGATGAAGTTTTTGCGCTTGGTGATCTCGTTCATGCCAGCGCTGTGTCGCACTTCGCGTTCCAACTATCAAGAAGGGAACCTGGTTGGGGCAGGGGCGCTTGGAAGCTTTGCGGCTTGCTAATCCGGGGCACTTTGTGCATTTTTAGGTCAGACCCCTTATCTGCGTGAAGCTTTTGCATCATCAATCACTGCGCGAGTGGTCGAAACTGCGGTCATGGCGGAATTTCGGCTGGCTCGCTCTGGATTATGCCTGCGTGTTGCTGGTCGCGGGGGGCACGGTTGGCTTTCACATGATTCGTCAGCAGCAGGGCATCCATTGGGCTTGGGAGGTTCCAGTGGTGGTGGTGGCGGTGTTTCATCTGGGCATCCTTCAGCATCGCATTGCCCTCATGGGGCATGAGGCTTCCCACGGTCTGCTGCTCTCCAGCCGGGTCTGGAATGACCGCCTGGCAAACATGCTGATGTTTTATCCGTTGTTCTCCGACATCCGGCTCTA
>JAPLUN010000496.1 GCA_026397715.1 Verrucomicrobiota bacterium | reverse complement strand
AAGCGACGGCGGGAATGAAGAACACCTTCTTCGAGTTCAGCATGCCCATGACCAGCGCGGTGACGGACACCAGCGCGATGAAAGGGTACATGATCTGCGCCAGCCAGATGCCGAGCACCTTGGCCTCTTCACTGAGACCAGGCGTCAGAATGCGGAAGATGATCGGAGAGAGCAGCACGCCGGCGATGGCCACGATGCTCATGAACCACATCGAGAGCGAGATCATCTTGCGCCCGAGCACCCAGGCAGCTTCATCCCCCTCGGTCTTCATCTTCTTCGAGAAGGTGGTGACGAAGGCCGTGGAGAGCGCGCCTTCGGCAAACAGGTCACGCAGCATGTTCGGCGTGCGGAAAGCGGCGGTGAAGATGCCGGTGAAGGCGGAGCCGAAGAAGCCGTTCAGCATCTGATCCCGCACCAGGCCGAGCACGCGGCTGCAGAGGATGGCAATGGAAACGATCCCGGTGGACCGTGCCTGAGAATTGGAGTCTTTTTTTTCTTCGCTCATGAGGAGTAGCGGCCGCTTGCGCGCCGCAGTTTGTCCATCATGGCGATTCCCATGCCATGTTCATGCAACGGTTCTGCAATGATTTCATCCACGCCGAGCTTGTCGAGCGCACGGAGGACGTAGAAGAAGCGCACGGCGGCTTCGGGGAGCTTGCCGTTGCCGGGGCTGAGCATCATCACTTCCTCCCACTCGCAGAGATTGAGGTAGCCGTCCTTTTCTTCGCCACGGTAGCTCATGAGAGCGTAGCGCTTGCCTTCTTCAGGAATGAAATCAGAAGGGCGTTCCAGCAGGCGCAGCGGCGTCTTGGGCGCGTAGTGGGAGGCGAGCTGGCCGGGGGCGGCGGTGGCTTCATCGACAACGCTGCGCGAGGCGTAGCGCACCTTGCCATAGGCTTTCAAATCTTCCGCCGTGATGGGGCCCGGACGCACGATGGTAATGAACATCTTCGGGCTGCCGGGCTCGATCTTGATGATGGTGGACTCCAGTCCGAACATGCAGGCGCCGGCATCGACGATGAGGTGAATGCGGCCATCGAGTTCCGAAAGCACCGCACTGGCAGACGTCGGGCTGATGGAGCCGAATCGATTCGCGCTGGGGGCGGCGATGGGTTTGCCGAGATCAGTGATGACGCGGCGGAAAATGGGATTGGAACTGACGCGCACGGCCACGGTCTGCAGCCCTGCGGTCACGAGGTCGGGAACGATGGGCTTCTTGGGTAGCAAAACCGTGAGGGGACCGGGCCAGAAGCGTTCGACCATTTTCTTCAGCGTCAGGGCGATCTCCGGCGGCACGTCGGCCACGAGATCAATCTGCTCCTTGCTGGCAAGATGAACGATGAGCGGGTCAAAGGTGGGGCGTTCCTTCGCCTCGAAGATTTTCGCCACGGCTTCCGCATCGAGCGCGTTGGCCGCGAGGCCATAGACGGTTTCGGTGGGCAGGGCGACGACTTCACCCTCACGCAGCAGACGGACGGCCTCATCGACCGCCTGGTGCATCAGCGGGGGCTGGTCGGTGGGCAGAACGGCGGTGACGTAACTCATGATGGCGATGTGTGGCTTTCAATCACCGCCCAGGCGTTGTGATTGTGGATGGATTCGTAATTCTCTGCTTCAACGCGGAACCAGGTGATGCGCGGATGCGCCTTGGCCTTCACGGCGATGTTGCGCACGAGGTCTTCGACGAAGACGGGATTGTCGTAGGCGGCTTCGGTGACGAACTTTTCGTCGGGGCGCTTGAGGACGCTGTACAATTCGCTGCTGGCGCTTTGCTCAACGAGCTCAAGGAGGTCTTCGATCCAGACGGGCTCGTTGAAACGAACGGCAAGGGTGACGGTGCCGCGCTGATTGTGGGCACCACGGGCGCTGATGGCCTTGGAGCAGGGGCAGAGCGTGGTCACGGGCACTTCGACGGTGAGGACGAAGTCGGTCTTCTCCTTGTCCGTGTTCACTTCAAAGATCACACCGTAGTCAAGCAGCCCCTCAGCGCCGGAGACGGGGGCTTTTTTGGCGCGGAAATACGGGAAGCGCATTTCCACGTGCGCCTTGTCAGCGTGGAGTTTTTTCATCAACTCGCGCGGCATGGCGACGATGTTGGAGACGGTCAGTTCCTTGCCGTGGGCATGCAGCACCTCGACAAAGCGGCTCATATGAGTGCCTTTGAACTGGTGCGGCAGATCGACGGCCAGGGAGACGGTGGCGACGGTGTGCTGCACGGCGGCATCACGGTCGCGGATGCTCAGGGGAAAGCGCAGGCTGCGCACGCCCACGCGATCGATGGGCAGACGGCGTTCATCGCGTTCGTTTTGCGTGTCGGTAAGGGCGGACATGGACTAGGCTGGAAATGAAACTTCCCACTGCCGCGTATTGCAACAGTGGGAAGCAGATCAAAAGGGATCCTTTACGGGCAAACCCTGTAAAATCAGGCCATGAGGTTCACAGCGCGGGAGCGCTTGATCTCACGGACGACCACGCGGTGCAGCCAGGCTGGAAGACCAGTGATGCGGCGGGGGATGAGCTTGCCGGATTCCGTGGTGAAACGGGCGAGCAGCTCAGGATTGGTGTAGGAAATCTTCTCCACCGGGATGTCCACTCGGCGACGCGGCATCTTGCGATTCGCGCGACGGAAATTGGACATGCGTTCTTTGGTCTTCGGTTGCATGGCAGTCTGGGGTAAAAATTAGCGGGTTTCGCGGTGAAGGGTGCGCTTCTTCATGAAGTGATTAAACTTCACCTTCTCAAGACGGCCCGGAGTGCGGACGCTTTTCTTATTGCGCGTGGTCACGTAGCGGGAGGGCGGCATACCTGCGGCTTTCGCTTCGGTGCATTCAAGGGTGATGATTTCTCGCGGCATAAATTTGGGGCGCAGAGGCTAGGTCACTCTTTGGAGAAGTCAAGCGATTCGCCTGAGTTGTTATTCGAAGAGCTCGGAGCGGCGTCATCGTCGTCCTTGTCGTCGTCGGATGCGTCGTCGGCATTGTCGAGGCCGAAGAGGGAGTGCACAGGGCGGCTCCAGCGGCCGCTCATCTGGCTGCGCTCCAGCTTTTCCTGATAGGTGACGGAGAAGCGGGCGAAGGGCATGGCCTCAAGGCGCTCTTCGGGAATATCGACGCCAGTGCCTTCGCACAGGCCGTAGGTGCCGGTTTCGATGCGCTTGAGCGCCTCGTTGATTTCGTAGAGGGCGTCCTGTTCCTTGCCGAGAAGGCTGAGGGCGAAGTCGCGGTCATAGGCGTCGCTGCCGGCGTCGGCCTGATGCATGCCGAAAGCGGAGGAGTCGCCGTTTTCATTGCGGATGGTCTCGCTGGCCACGCCTTCGATGGAGTTCAGGTAGGCATCGCGCAGTTCGATCAGGCGCTGCTTCTGCTTCTTGAGAAAGGGGGTCATTTTGACCGGGCCCTTGGCGATGTCGATGGTGATGCCTTCTTCTTCGCGATTGAGGCGTGAGCGTGGCGTACCGGAGGTGGAAACAGAAGTGCGGCCTTTGGGAACCAGCGGGGCTGGCGTGTTCTTGGAAGGCTTGGTGGCTTTGACTGGAGCCGGAGCGGCGACAGGGGCGGCCTTCACAGGTGCAGGAGCGGGGGCGGGAGCGGCTTTGGCAGCAGGCTTCTCAGCCTTGGCGGCGGGCTTTTCAGCTTTGGCAGGAGCCTTCTTGGCGGGAGCAGCGGCTTTCGCGGCGGCTTTTTTGGCGGGGGCAGGTGTCTTGGCGGCAGCTTTTGTCGGGGCGGTTTTCTTCACAGGCATGGGGGAGGTTTTCTTCGGGGCGGGCTTTTTCGGCGCCGCCTTCTTCAAAATGGGTTTGCTCTTGGACTTGACCGCCGGCTTGGCGGCCTTGGCAGGAATGGGCTTGCTCTTCGACTTCACCGCCTTGGCAGGAGCCTTTTTCACGGGCTTGGCGGAGGGCTTCTTAACTGCGGGTTTCTTGGATTTCGCAGGCATGACTTTGACGGTGTTAGGTTGTCGATGAACTTCTCTGTTAATGCACCTGGCCACAGGGCGGAAAAAGAGGCGCGGATTCTGCCTGCGGTTGTCAAAACACGCAACCAGTATTCCAACGCTGCCCCAAGGTTCCCGTTTCAGGCGCATTTGGCGGGTTGCGCCCGCAGGGCCAGAGCCTACTCTGCCGCCATGAATGCCGAGCCCCCCTCCAGTTCCGTGCTTTCCAGCCTGTGGCAGCAGATCCGCGCCGTGCTCGATCTGGTGCTGGATCTCTCCTTCAAGCGCTTCGTCACTCCGCACCTCGTGCGCATGCTGTATGTGCTGAGCCTGCTGGCGGCCCTCATGTATGCCATCTCCTGGCTCTTCTATAGCTGGTGGGGCATCATCGTCGCCCCGGCGGCCTTTCTGCTCTACCTGATCGTCGCCCGCGTGACGGTGGAGCTGATCCTGGCGGTCTTCCGCATCGCCGAGCATCTGGCCCCGATGGCCAATGACACCGTGGCCAAGCCTGCGCCGAAGCCTGCTTCGTTCACTGATCCGGTGCGTTGATAGGTCGAAATGCCTGCCCCAATGAGGGCGAAACAAGGAGCTTGTGAAATTTTTCACAAAATCGGGTTGCTGCTCTTCGCTGCGTCCTGATAATCGCCCTGCCGATGTTCACTCCCACGCTCGCCACTTTCGATCTCATTGCGCTCGCCGTCTCGGTGGGGAAGATCGTGTTTCTCACCTTCCTGGTCATCCTCCCGCTGGTTTCGATCGCGGTTTACTTTGAGCGACGCATCTCAGCCGTGATCCAGGACCGCGTGGGTCCGAACCGCGTGGGCGTGCCGCTGACTCTGCTGGGCTTCAAAAAAGACTGGCAGCCCTTCGGCATCGGCGGTTTGGCGCAGGCGGCGGCCGACGGCCTGAAGTTCATTTTGAAGGAAGACTTTGTGCCCGCCCATGTGCGCACATTTTACTACTGGCTGGCCCCCTGCATGACGGTGGTTCCTGCGCTGCTCACCTGCGTGGTGCTTCCCTTCGGCAGTGAGCTGAACCTCTCCTTCCTCGGCATCGCCGAACCGGTCAAGATGGTTATCGCAGACCTGAGCATCGGGCCGCTCTTCACCTTCGCCATCGCCTCCCTCGGTGTGTATGGCATCGTCCTCGCCGGCTGGTCCTCCAATTCGAAGTACCCCTTCCTCGGCGGCGTGCGCGCCAGCGCGCAGATGATCTCGTATGAAATCTCGCTGGGCCTGTCCATCATCCCGGTGCTCATGATCTTCGGCGAGCTGAACCTCACCAAGATGTCCGCCTTCCAGGACGCCAACGGCTGGCTGCTGCTGCCGCTCTGGGGCGAAGGCCTCAGCGTCGCACGCTGGGTGCTGCTGATCCCCATCGTCATCTCCTTCGTCATCTTCACCGTCTCCATGTTTGCCGAAACGAACCGCCTGCCCTTCGACCTTGCCGAGTGCGAAACGGAACTGGTGGCCGGTTACCACACCGAATACAGCTCCATGAAGTTCGCGCTGTTCTTCATGGGTGAATACGCCGCAATGATCATCGGCTCTGGCATGGCGGTGACGCTGTTCCTCGGTGGCTGGAGCATCCCCTGCTGGCCGCTGCTGGAGAAAATCATCCCGCTGCAGCTGCACTACACGCCTGACACCACCCCGCTCTACACCGGCCTGCTGCACATCGGCACCTTCTTCGCCAAGGTCTTCGGCTTCATCGTCTTCTTCATCATCATCCGTTGGACCCTGCCCCGCTTCCGCTTTGATCAACTCATGGCCCTCGGCTGGAAAGTGTTCTTCGAGCTCGCCCTCGCGAACGTCTTCCTCACCGCGCTGCTGATGTGGTGGTTTCCGCTGAAGTAAGGCAAGCCACCAAGAGTACCTTGGGCATTTGGACTGCGGTTGCGCAGCGAGGAACGAGCGCAGCTACCGCTTTCGACGTGCTGAGTGACGCACGCATGTGTGAACCTACCGAATGCGGGAACTGATGGGGTGTTCGCAAGCCTCTCAGCACACGCCCACCAGGAGATGCACGAAAGCGGCAGCTAAGCAGCCGCACTCCAAAA
>JAPLUN010000503.1 GCA_026397715.1 Verrucomicrobiota bacterium | reverse complement strand
GCTTCTCGATGTCATCGGCAAGGATTGAATTAAGATCGAAACCGCCTTTCTTCACATCGCTGTCGTGACAGTCGATGCAGAATCGTTCCAGCACCTCGCGCGGCGGCATCTCTGCGATGGCAGCCTGGCTGAATAGCAGTAACGCGATGAGTCTCATGGGAGGTCTTCCAGTGATCATGAGCTATCCGCGAACCGCCCCTGTTTCAAGCCCGCTCTTTGAGCCATGGTGAGCCACAGGTCGGCGATCGGGCGCTTGCCTTCGTAGTGGAAATGGTTGCGCTTCCAATCACCGCCCGCTGTGATCGTTCCGCCGAAGAAAGCGATTCGCCCCGTCTTCTCCTGCTCGAATTTTCGATGTGCATTCTGGATCCGATCACGCAACTACCAAGCAGTCGCGACCTTTCGGCAGCTTGTACGGGTCATGGCCTGTTTAGCGGTGGCCGTGAGTGTCGAAAGGGCGAGGAGAATATGAGAGCGATGCATGTTCACGAGAATGCCGGGTTGAATTGCCTTAACGAGCCTGTGAGACGGGATAGCCTTTCCAAAGCCATTCCAGCGCCTGCGGGAGAATTTGTGGCTTGGCATTGCCGACACCGTGCCCAGAGTTGAGGCAATACAGGTATTGATAGTGGTAGCCTTTCGCCTTCAAAACGGTGGCCATGGCGTTATTCGCAGCCACCCAGTCGTGCATGTCATCGCGCATGACGTTGGGATTGAAATTGTCACGGTCGCCAACGGCCATCCAGATGCGCAGCGGCTTCACCGGGCTTTCGGGGATGAGCTTGTTATGAAAACCCCAGGCACCGTCGGGCGTCTCGGGATTGAAGGGCCATTGTTGGTTCACAAACGTGCCGGAGAAGGTAAGCACGCGATGATACAACTCCGGATGATACCAGGCCATGATGAGTGCTGCCGAGCCGCCGGAACTGTTGCCCATCGTTGCTCGACCCTCTGGATCTTTGGTGAGTTTGACGCTGCAGGTCTTCTCCACTAGTGGCAGCACTTCGTTCTCGATGAACTCGGCGTACAGACCCGACATCGTGTCATACTCACGGCCACGCTCATGCCCCTGAGCATCGCCACCACCGCTGGAAATTGAGATGGCAATCATCGCCGGCACCCGCTTCTGCGCGATGAGATTGTCGAGGATGCGAGCGAGGTTCATGTCCGGCTTCCCCATGCCTGGGCCATCATGCGCAACGATGAATGGCGCCGCGCTGCCTGCGACATACTGACTCGGCACGTAAACTGAGATGGTGCGCTTGTAGTCGATGGGGTGGGTCTCAACGATCAGGGTCTTCGGGTTTTTCGGATCAACCGTGCCGAAGACGTCTCGAGCGATGCCAGGATTGAAAAGTTTGCAGTCCTTCGAGTCGATTTGGAACTGCTGCACCTTCCCCTGCGGCACGCCCTCAACGACTTTTGTCTCTGAAGCCGCCACATAGTCAGGGCCGATGAGAAAGTCACCTTCCGCATCCACCGGCGGATTCACGCCGGGCTTGCCATCGAGTCGGGTGAACTTCGGCGTACCCGGCGCATCAAACGGACGCGTGGGAGGCTGCGGGCGATCAGGCTTTTTCTGCGCTGGTGGCTGCTTGTCGGCACTGAATGCCGATGTGAGCAGGGTGAAGGCGGTGGCCAGTTGGAGAAGACGAAAAGAGATGCGAGGTTTCATTGGGTTGGGTCAATCGGCAGGATGGAGTGTCAGTCACTTCATTTAAGCAGCCTGACATCCATTTCGTTCACGATATTCAGCAGATCGCTTTAAGGCGTCGTCACAAACGTCACATCATCACACTGCGCTTTCATGAGCGGTGCTCCTTTGGCGAGACGCACGCTGAGCTGATGATCACAAGCGGCGATTGAAGTGGTGCTGTGGCCGTCTTTGACTTCGAGAGGTTTGCCATCGAGCCAGGCGGCTTCGATGCCGGTGAGGATGAGTGGCTTGGCGGTAGGCTTGGCAGCGGTGAAGCTGGCAGTGGCGTAGGGTTTGTCGGGGCGGTCTTCGGCACGGAGGTCGCCGCTGACGAGGGTCATGGCATAGGCGGCGGCTTCTTGAGCGGGTGGTTCTCCGGGCGGAGTCACGTGGAACTTCCACATGCGGGCGACGTTGAGTTTGCTGGCGTCGAAGGGACCAGGTCGGCCGATTTGACTGAGGAAGGCGAAGAGGTTGCGCTTGTCGTTCGGATTCAGGGCATCAATAAGACCTTGGGGCATGAGGCTGCCGATGTTTTCTTTTTTGACCAGATTCGCTTTGGCAAGCGGCAGCTCGGCTCCGGGTCCGATTTTGATGATGATGTCGGTGGCGGTTTCACGTGAGGGAATGCCGCTCATGACGGTGCCGTCCTTCATGGTGAAGGCGAAACCGTGGTAGCCCTCCTTCACTTTCGAAGCCGGTGTGAGCGTGCTTTCGATGAGGTAGTCGAGCGGGGCGCTGGCGCCGATGCTGGAGAAGTCAGGACCGAAGTTTCCGCCAACTCCGCCGATGGCATGGCAGGCGACGCAACCGATACGGCGATAAACGAGCTCTCCATCGGCGCTGTTACCGCCTTCAGGCACGGATTTCATGAGCGCTGCGATTTCACCGGCATAGTCACGTGGTGCAGCCTTGGCACCGACGAAGGGTTGCAGCGCGGTGACGAGGGCATTGCCACCACGGCCCATTCCTTTGGCGATTTGCAGGGCATCAGCATAAGCGGAGGGTGGCAGGTCTTTTGGCACAGCGCTGGCGAACTGATTGGCTAAGGGCGCGTGTTGGAAAAGCTGGCGCCAGAGTGCCTGTGCCTCAGGTTGTGAGGGTGTTTGCTTCAATACGGATGGCAGTGCAGCGAGTGCATCGGCTTGTCCGTGCATGGCCAGCGGGATGAGCGCCTCACGACGCACAACGGCCGGCTGATTTTCAGCAACGAGATTCTTGAGCGCCATCACGGTTTCACCACCACCGATGAGCCGCAAGGCAGCCAGTGCTTCACCGCGCAGGGCACTGTCTTTTTCAGATGCGGCGTACTCAGCCAGCGTGGCGATGACTTTTCCC
>JAPLUN010000424.1 GCA_026397715.1 Verrucomicrobiota bacterium | reverse complement strand
CGGTTGAACTTCACCTTCGTGGGGGCTGCCGGAAGCAGGGCGGGGAAGGCGAGGAGGAAAATGAGAAGCCGGTGCATGAGTGGAAGGATGCTGCCAGAACAAACGGCGGCCGCCTATGCCTGTTTATGGATGTTTTGTGTCTTATTCTGCTGCGGGAAGTGAGAAAAGCTGGTGAATGAACCCTGCTTTGCCGTATCTGATTCCAGACAACGCATGCCGATCCGCCGCAAATATCTGAACTACACCACGCCGTGGGGCGTGGATCTGGCGCGGGTGGCGCAATCGGGCTGGACGCCGTTTTTGATTCACGAGAGCGGTTATCAGCCGGCGCTGGAGGATTGGAATCATCAGGGGGTGGATTCGCCGTTCTGGCGCTTCTACTACAATCCGAAGCCGGGCTGCCATCTCGTGTTTGAGGGACGGAAGATTCCGCTGGGGCCAAAGTGCGCGGTGCTGATTCCTGCGGACACGGTCTTTGATTGCTGCGGCCCGGTGAAGGCGAGCCACTTCTGGCTGCACTTCACCACGGCGCGGCCGGGTGTGACGATGGCTGCAGCTCCCATCGTGATTGAGGTAGATGACGTACTGCGTTCGATGCTGAGCCAGATGATTGCGACGCATCGGGAGCCACCTGCTGAATTGCGGGATCATCGGCTGCATCATTTGAGTGCCGCGTTGTTGCATACCGTTTTTGCTGGCATGGAAACGGACGCACCGCCGGTGATGCCGGAGAGGCTGGTGGAGGTGCTGGCGCTCATTGCGCGTGCGCCGCATGGCAAGCTGACGAATCCCTTTTTAGCGGAGCGTGCCGGGATGAGTGTGGAGCGGTTCATTCGTGCGTTTCGTGAGCACACGGGGCAGACGCCGGCGGCGTATGTGCTGGGCACGCGGGTGCGTCTTGCAGGCGAGGCGTTGGCGCTCACGGACAAGACGATTGAGCAGATCGCCGTGGAGTTTGGTTTTCCGAACCGGCACTACTTCAGCCGCATGTTTGCGCGGCAGGTGGGATGTGGGCCGGGGGAGTTCCGGGCGCGGCAGCGAGAGCGAAAGGGAATGTGAGGCGAATGCATCAATAATTCATTCGCGACAGAATCGGATATGTTTGCGCATTCCTCTCGTATTCACCTGATCCGTGGGCGAAGAAGGAATCCTTGATGCTGCGTTACATTCTTCTCTGGTTCGTCATGCTGATCATTGCGATCGGCAACGGCGTTCTTCGCGAAACGACGTTTGGCAAAAGGATGACCGAGCTGCGCGCTCACCAGCTTTCGACCCTCATTGGTGCGGTGCTCATGGGCGTGTTCATCCGGTTTGTCATCCAAGAGTGGCCGCCATCTTCCGGAGGAGCGGCCTTCACCATTGGCGCTGTTTGGCTGTGCCTCACCGTTGTCTTCGAGTGTTTCATGGGGCTGGTGCTGCGCAAACGTCCGCTGGCCGAGGTGCTGGCCGACTACAACTTGCTGGCCGGTCGCGTGTGGGTGCTCTTGCTGCTTTGGATCATGGTCGCGCCTTGGCTTTTCTTCGTTTTGTGAAGCGCCTGACCCAGAAGGGCAGTTAAGGCAATGCTTTGCAGCTTTGCCTTATGCCAGTACCCCCTTCACGAGATTCCCGGCGATGCCTGTCAGTCGCATGTCGAGGCCTTGGAACTTGTAGTTGAGGCGTTCGTGATTGATGCCGAGGAGGTGCATGAGGGTGGCGTTGAGATCGTGCACATGCACGGGATCGCGGACGATATTGTAGCTGTAGTCGTCGGTTTCGCCGTAGGTGGTGCCTTTCTTGATGCCGCCGCCGGCCATGAAGAGGGAGTAGCAGCGGGGATGGTGGTCGCGGCCGTAGTTGGTTGCAGTGAGGGTTCCCTGGGAGTAGATGGTGCGGCCGAATTCGCCGCCCCAGACAATGAGGGTGTCATCGAGCAGTCCGCGCTGTTTCAAATCTTTAATGAGCGCGGTGGTGGGCTGGTCGGTGTCGCGGCACTGACCGCGGATGGCGGCGGGCAGGCCACCGTGATGATCCCAGCCCATGTGGAAGAGCTGGATGCAGCGCACATCGCGCTCGGCGAGGCGGCGGGCGAGCATGCAGTTCGCCGCGAAGGTGCCGGGCTTTTTGACATCGGGGCCGTAGCTGTCCAGAATGTGCTGCGGCTCTTTGGAGGTGTCCACCAGATCGGGCACGCTCATCTGCATACGAAATGCCATTTCATACTGGGAGATGCGTGCGGTGGTTTCGGGATCGCCGAAGGATTCGAAGTCGCGTTGATTGAGCGCGGCGATTTCATCGAGCATCTGGCGGCGCATGGGGCGATCCACACCTGCGGGATTGGAGAGATACAAAACGGGATCGCCTGAATTGCGAAAGCGCACGCCCTGATGCTGCGTGGGCAGGAAGCCGCTGCCCCAGAGGCGGTCGTAGAGTGGTTGGTCATCGCGACGGCCCGTGCCGAAGGAGGTCATGACGACATACGCGGGCAGATCGCGATTGGCGCTGCCGAGACCATAGCTGAGCCAGGCACCGATGCTGGGGCGTCCGGCGAGCTGGGAACCGGTCTGGCAGAAAGTGATGGCGGGATCGTGATTGATCGCCTCCGTGAACATGGAGCGGATCACGCACATCTCATCGGCCACGGTGGAGAGATGGGGGAAGAGTTCGCTCAACCACACACCGCCTTGACCATGCTGCGCGAATTTGAAGATGGATGGGGCGACCGGAAATGCCTTCTGGCCTGAGGTCATGGTGGTGAGCCGCTGCCCTTGCCGAATGCTGGCGGGCAGATCCTCGGCGCGGTGTTTCTCCATCTGCGGCTTCGGATCGAAGAGATCCATCTGCGAAGGCGCGCCGGACTGGAAAAGGTAGATGATGCGCTTGGCCTTGGGCGCGAAGTTGGGGAAGTAACGCACGGGTGAGGCGGCGGCGGCTTCGTCCTGCAGGAGTGAACCGAGAGCGGCGGCACCGATGGCAGCCGAGGAGTTCTTGAGAAAGATGCGGCGGTTGAGCCGGTCTTGAAATTGAAGGGCGGGATGATTCATATCAGTCGCGGGTGATGACGCGGTCGAGGTTGAGGAGGACGGCTGCTGTCGTGGTGTAGGCGGCGAGTTCGGCGGGAGGAAGCGAGGCGTCTGCCTTGGTGGCGCCTTGGGAGATGAGGGCGGTGGCTTCGGCGGGCTTGGCTTGGAATTCGGTGAGGCGTTGTTTCAGGCCGGTGGTGAGCTGCTTGAGCGCGGCGGGTTCGATGATGCGAGCGGTGGCGCGCTGGAAGCCGTAGGCGATGCGCTGCTCCGGTGTGGTGCCGCCGTGCTGCATCATCTGCTGAGCGAGGCCGCGTGCGGCTTCGACGAAGGTGACTTCATTGAGCAGCGAGAGGGCCTGCAGCGGTGTGTTGGTGCGGCTGCGTTTCACGGTGCAGATTTCACGCGTGGGGGCATCGAAGAGCAACATGGTGGGTGGTGCTGCGGTGCGTTTCCAGATGGTGTAGAAGCTGCGGCGGTACAAGCCTTCGCCGGTGTCGGCCTTGTAGCCTCGCAGGTCGCCGTACTTGCTGGTATCATCCCACACGCCGTCGGGCATGTAGGGCTTCACACTGGGGCCGCCGAGTTTTGAAACCAGCAGCCCTGCAATGGCCAGTGCCTGATCTCGCACGACTTCACCGGGCAAGCGGAAACGTGGACCGCGTGCGAGCAGGCGGTTTTCAGGATCTTTTTCGAGCAATGCGGGCGTGAGCTTGGAGGACTGCCGATACGTTGCGCTCATGACGATGAGCTTCTGCATGGCCTTCATGTCCCAGCCGCAGCGGATGAACTCCGTGGCCAGCCAGTCGAACAACTCAGGATGCACGGGATACTCCGACTGCGTGCCGAGGTTCTCGGTGGATTTGGACAAGCCGTAGCCGAAGAATTTTTCCCACGCACGATTCACCCACACGCGGGCGGTGAGAGGATTTTCAGGCGAGACGATCCACTGCGCGAGTCCGAGGCGGTTGTCGGGCGCATTCTTCGGCATGGGAGGAAGCACGGCGGGTGTGACCATGCTAACCTTGTCTCCGAGCTTGTCATACTCGCCGCGTTTGAGGATGAAGGCATCGCGCACGGGGCCTTCTTTCATGACCATCACGGAGGGGACGGTGCGCTCGTATTTCTCCAGCTCTGCCTTGGCTGCGGTGAGGGCGTAGTCGGCATCGCGCAGGGGGCTGTCCACGCTGGCGCGGTAGTATTTCTCCAGCTCGCTGCGCTGCTGCGGTGTGCGGTTTTCGGTGGGGGCTTTCAGGATGGCCAGCACGGCGGCAGGCGGTCCGCCGGTGCCATCGAGACTGGCCAGAGTAGGCTCGGCATCGGTGGAGGAGAGGCGGAAGCGGCCCACGTTGTGCCCGCCAAAGGTGCCCTGCTGGAGGAGGCGCACGGTCAGCGTGGCACCGGGGGGCACGGGCACCGCTTTGTCCACGATGAACATGGCATTGCGCTCGATGCGTTTCTTGGGGTCGTTGCCGTCGATGGCCCAGCCGTTCTTGGGGTCTTTGTCGAGCAGCAGCTTCACATCATAGCCTTTTTGCGAGTAGTCGGCCTCGGCACGAGTGAATGTGATTTTCACCGGTGTTTTCAAGCTGGGGGCGGAGATAGTGCCTTCGATGCCAGTGAGCACGAAATTGCCATTGGGCGCGCGGCCCAGGCTTTGATTGGGCAGGGTGGGATCTGGCAGAGCCTCCAGCAGCAGGCCGGTGAAGCTACCTGCAGCGAGCGGTGCGGTGATGGTGTAGATGTCAGAGTTGGGATTGCGGCCTCCGGCGATCCATGAGGCATCCGGCAGCTTGCGCAAGGCGGCTCCGCCCTGGGATTTGGCTTCTGTGACTGGCAGCACTTCCCACATGGGTTTCTTCGCAGCCTCGGGTTTTTCCATGTCAGCCTCCCAGCTGGCGACGAGGTTGGGAAGTTGCAGTTGGGTCTCAGTGACTTGCTCCTGAGCGGCCTCGATCTTCTTGCGGAGCTTGGCCAGTTCCACCTCTTCCTCCTTGTCCGGCACTTGGATCACCGGATCGGAATTGCCACCGCTGCGATTGGAGCTGCCCTGGATGGTGCCGCTCTCGGCGATGTTGTTGAAGAAGGCGAAGAGCGAGTAGAAGTCCTTTTGGGTGAAGGGATCGTACTTGTGATCGTGGCAGCGGCAGCAGTTCAGGGTGAGGCCCAGCCAGGTGAAGCTGGTGGTTTCCACGCGGTCGATGATGTTCTCGATGCGCCACTCCTCGGCGATGATGCCGCCTTCGCCATTGAGGCGGTGATTGCGATTGAAGCCGGTGGCCACGATTTGATCGCGCGTGGCATTGGGCATGAGATCGCCACCGATTTGTTCGAGGGTGAACTTATCGAATGGCTTGTTGTCATTGAAGGCTTTGATGACCCAGTCGCGCCAGGGCCACATGGCGCGGCTGCTGTCCGTCTGGAAGCCATGGCTGTCGGCGAAGCGGGCGAAGTCGAGCCACTGCATGGCCATGCGTTCGCCGTAGTGCTCGGACTTCAGCAGGCGGTCCACGACGGTTTCGTAGGCCTTCGGGCTGGTGTCTTTTTCAAAGGCAGCGATTTCCTCCAATGTCGGTGGCAGGCCGGTGAGATCGAGCGTGACGCGGCGCAACAGGGTGGCGCGGTCGGCTTCGGGTGATGGGATGAGTTTTTCTTCCTGCAGGCGCTCGGCGATGAACGAGTCGATCTCGTTGCGGATGGGGAACTTGGGATCAGTGATCTTCGGCACGGGGGAGCGCTCGGGTTTGAGGAAGGCCCAGTGGCCCTGATACTCGGCGCCTTCGCTGATCCACTGGCGCAGGATGGCTTTCTCCTCAGCGGTCAAAGGCTTGCCATCTTTGTCGGGTGGCATCACATCGTCATTGTCGTGTGGCAGTTCCACACGCGCGATGAGCTGGCTCAGCTCAGGCTTGCCGGGGACGAGGGCGATGTCGCCGGACTTTGCGGGTTTGACCGCCTGATCGCGCAGATCCAGCCGCAGGTCGCCTTTGCGATGACCGGCATCGGTGCCGTGGCAATGAAAGCATTTTTCATTGAGGATGGGCCGCACATCGCGGTTGTATTTCAGTTTGGCAGGCTCCGCCGCGAGGATGGCGGGGAAGGCCAGGAGGATGAGAAGGGCTTGGCGCATGGGTTGTACGTTGTGATGGTAACGTCTCTCGGACCCTACCTTTTAGTGGGATTGTGACGCTCTATCTTGTTCACCCGGCCATCTGATCGGCGATTTCTTCAGCCGGATAGGTCCAGATCTCGCTCAGGGTGGGATGATAATGCGGGATGGCCATGAACTGCTGCACCGTGGCGCGGAAATTCATGGCGATGACGACCTCGTGGATGAGCTCGGTGGCTTCGGGGCCGACGACACAGGCGCCGAGGATCTCGCCGGTTTCTTTGTGCGCGAGCATCTTCACAAAGCCGGCGGTCTCGCCCATGACCATGGATTTGCCGTGGTCATTGAAGGGATAGCTGGCTTCGAGGAACGGGATGTTGTGGGCTTTGAGCTTTTCGGTGGTGGCACCGACGGCGGCGACCTGCGGGTGTGAGAAGACGCCGAAGAGAGTAAGTCGGTAGTCGATGGTTTCGTCCGCTGAGTTGCCTTTGATCATCGATGCGGCATTGCGTGCGGCGATTTCGCCCTGCTGGATGGCAATGTGCACGACATCTAGCGGGCTGCACACATCACCAGCGGCGAAGATGTGCGGCTGGGAGGTCTGCATGCGGTCGTTGACGATCACCTTGGATTTGTGCAGGGCGACTTTGGCGGCATCCAGCGCGAGACTCTTCGTGGCGGGTATGCGGCCCATGGCGAGGAGGATTTCATCGACGAGGATCGCGTGCGTGTGGCCGGACTCGGTGAACTCGATGCGTTTGCGACCTTCATGCGTGGAGACGTTGCTGAGGTGTGTGCCGAGATGCACCTTCATGCCGCGCTCGGTGTAGGCTTTGGCAATGACATCGCTGCATTCGCGGTCGAGGCCGGTGAGGAGTTGGGTGTTGCGCTGAAGCAGCGTTACGTGGCAGCCCATGGCTTCGAGGTAGTGGGCCATTTCGAGGGCGATGGCGCCGCCGCCGAGGACGGCGATGGTTTTGGGCAGAGTGTCGGTATCGAGCACGTCATCGCTGGTCCAGTAACCGGTTTCGGCGAGGCCGGGGACGTCGGGAACCATGACTTCTGAGCCGGTGGCGATGCAGAAGCTGCGGGCGGTGGCGCGGAAAGAGGCGGAGCCATCGCGAGGGAGCACTTCGACGGTGTGGGCGTCGATTAAGCGTGCGTGACCGCGATAGAGGGCGAAGCGGCCGTCTTCGAGCTGGCCTTGGCGGTAGCTGGCGAAGTCGGCGATGAGGGTGCGTTTGCGGTCGCGGATGGTGCGCACATCCACGCCGTGGGAGGTGGCCTTGAGGCCAAACTCCGCTGCGTGGCGGATGTGGAGCTGGCGGTTGGCGGATTCGATGAGCGACTTGCTCGGCATGCAGCCGCGCAGGATGCAGAGGCCGCCGAGCTCGGATGCGCCGTCGATGACTGCGACAAGCAGGCCGGCGCTGTGGGCGGTGCGGGCTGCTGCGTAGCCGCCGCTGCCGCCGCCGATGACGATGAAATCAAATGAGTGCTCTGACATGCGGAGAGGTGCAGGGGAGATACGGCTTGCGCAAGGCCTTGGCTCTTTTTGTCTGATTTCGCCCAAACTTTGTCCTTCAAAACCCAGGGGCGGATTTCGTAGCATTCAGGAACCAACCCTTTCAACCATCATGAAGACTCGTCGTTCCTTTCTGTCTCAGATCATCGCCACCGGCGTCGCTCCGGTGTTTATTCCGGCGCATGTGCTGCGCTCGCAGACGGCGCCGTCAAACAAGATCACGCTGGGAGTGATCGGGGTTGGTTCGCAGGGGACGCATGACATGCGGGCGTTTTTGAATCACGAGGATGTGCGGGTGACGGCGGTCTGTGACGTGAATAAAAAGAACATCGAGCGTGCGCAGCAGGCGGTGGCGGAACGCTATGGCAGTGCTGACGTGAAGGTGATGAGTGACTTTCGTGAGCTGAACCGCGACAAGTCGATCGATGCCGTGCTGATGGCGCTGCCGGTGCACTGGCACAGCATCCCGGCCACGGATGCCATCCTCAATGGCAAGCACATCTACCATGAGAAACCGATGGGCATGTCGATGCAGGAGTCCAAGCATGTGCGGGCGGCGGTGAAGAAGACGGGCGTGGTGTTTCAGTTCGGCACGCAGCAGCGCAGCGACCTGAAGTTCCGCTGGGCCTGCGAACTCGCGCGCAATGGACGCCTGGGCAAGCTGAAGGAGATTCAAGTGGGAGTGCCCGGAGGTAAGATCGGTGCTGATTTTCCGGAGCAGCCGGTGCCGGAGCTTGTGGACTGGGATCGCTGGGTCGGACCTGCGCCGATGACTTCATTCAACGTGGAGAAGCTCAAGCGCGACAATCATGAGAACATCACGAACTTCTCGCTCGGCATGATTTCATGCTGGGGGATTCATCATCTCGACATCGCCCAGTGGGGCAATGGCACCGATGACACGGGGCCGATCAGCATCGAAGGCGAGGCGACCTACCCGGACCATGGCGGCTGCGATGCCGTGCTGACGTGGAAGATGCGGATGGAGTATGCGAATGCGGCTCCGATCACGTTTGTGAATGAGAAGAACATGGACATCGGCCACGGCACACGATTCATCGGCGAAAACGGCTGGGTACATGTGCTGCGGGGCAACATCAAGGCCAGTGATGATGCCATCCTGCGTGATCCAGCAAACAAGGAGGGGACGATGCCGATCAAGCTGATCGCCAGCATCGAGCACACGCGCAATTTTGTGGATGCGATCAAGAACAAGCAGCGGGCGATTTGCGACATTGAAACGGCGGTGCGTTCGGACACGCTGCCGCAGCTCACGGCGATGGCGCTGAAGGCGAAGCGCAAGCTGTTGTGGGACCCGAAGTCGGAGACTTTTACCAATGACGAAGCGGCGAATGCACTCATGAATGCGCGGCCGTTCCGTGGGGAGTGGAAGCTGCCGGAGATCGGGTGAGGCTAACTTCGCTGCCTGACTGCCTCGAACAAGATCGCGGCTCCCGCCGCGGCGACGTTCAGTGATTCCACCGGGGTGTGCAGGGGGATGCGCACGCGGGCGTCGCAGGCCTGCATGATCTCGGGGCTCGCGCCGCGGCCTTCGTTGCCGAGGATGAGCAGGGTGGGCTGGCGCCAGTCGTAGTCGTAGTGCAGCAGGTCGGCATCACCGGTGGCGACGACGGTTTTGAGTCCACGGCTGCGGCAGGTCTCGATGGTGCCGAGGCCGGAGACATCGGGCAGAATGGGCAGGCGAAAGGCGGAGCCCATGGAGCTGCGCAGCGTTTTGGGAGAGAAGGCGTCCGCCGAACCTGCGAAGGAGAAAATGCCGCTCGCACCGGCGGATTCGGCGGTGCGAACGAGCGTGCCGAGATTGCCGGGGTCCTGGATACGGTCGAGGCCGAGGATGAGCGGGGCGGGTGTGGCAAAGAGGGCATCCAGCGCGGGCCACGGGCGCTCGGCGATGACGATGATGCCCTGGGTGGAGCTGGTGTCGCTCAAGGATTCGAGCACGGACTCGGAGAGCTGGAAGACCGGGCAGGAAATGCGCTCCAGCAGGGACAACTGGGAAGCGGAGGGCGCGGCGGCGGTGAAGCAGGCCTGCAGTGGGAGGCCGGACGACACGCACTCAGCCACGAGGCGTTCGCCTTCGATGAAGATCAGGTCGCGCTCACGGCCTTCGCGGACTCTGCGGGCGTGTTTGATGCGTTCGTTGGAGGAGCTGGTGATGAGCATGCGGGGAGGGGACCATCTATCGGCTAATCCTGTTGTAAATCCATTTGCCGAATGAACTCGGGCGTTTATTATCATGGCCCCTCACGAATGTGCCTGCATAGCTCAGTGGTAGAGC
>JAPLUN010000274.1 GCA_026397715.1 Verrucomicrobiota bacterium | reverse complement strand
TAATTTGCACACTGACCCCATTTTGCGGATGGCCAGAAACGGCTGAAAAATAAGCTGACTGACGCTGCTCTCTGATCCCTTCCGGTTAAACAGGAAGATGGAAGTAGCCGTGGATGTGGGGGAAGCCGCGGAGGTACCAGACGAAGTCGGGGCTTTCGATCTGCCAGGTGTCCCAGACTTTGTCGGCGCCGATGTCGTATTTGCCGCCGTAGCAGGAGATGAAGAGGCGCTGGACTAGGTTTTTGTCCTCGATGGTTTTCAGGGTGGCGGCGACGTCGTCGGGACGGAAGCAGACGAGCATGCGGCGCATGGTTTCGAGGAGCTTGGCCTGCTGGTCTTTACTGAGATCGGCTGAGCTAAGGCCGGGGAGGTCGGTCTTGCGTTTTTCGATGACTTTGGCTGGGCTTTCGTCGCGGGGCTCGCGGCCGACGAGGATTTTTTCCTGCTGTTTGCCATCGAGGGCCTGAACGAATTCATTGAAGACGAGGCCCTGATACCAGAAGGGATTGCCTTCGTGGTCTTTGGTCTCGTTGAAGGCTTTGGCGAAGTTGCCGTAGAAGATGGGGCGGCCGCCAAAGCCGAGGCCCTGATCGGTGTGGGCATGGCAGCGGCGGGTGACGTGATGGCCGGTGTAGATGAACTCGAAGTCGGGATCGGCCGGGGTGCCGAAGAAGCCGACGGAGGGGGTGTTTTTGATTTTGCCCATCAGGTCCTTCTGCACCTGCCAGTTCATTTTTTCGCGGTGGTCGGGATGGTGGAGGGACTCAAAGATTTGCCGAACGAGGTCCTGCTGATCTTTGGTGTAAAAGGTGTGGAGGCGCTGCTCGGGGCAGATGTACCACCAGTTGCTGACGTAGCCGCGCTGGGGGTGATCGAGCGGGAGGACGATTTTTGAATGCTGCTCTTCGGTGAGGCTTTTGTAGAACTGGGTGGGCAGGGAGTCTTTGGCTGCTGCTACCGTCGTCGCGGCTCGGAGGGATGGGAAGGCGGTGAAGGCGGCGGTGGCTCCGAGGGTGCGGAGGATCTCACGGCGGCTGAGGAACTTCCGGTCGAAGGGGGCGAGGAGCGAATTCATGCCTTATCTTCTCAGAACCCTCTGGAAATGACCAGAAGGAATTGGCAGGGAATCGTTTAGGCCTGCACGTCGGCCATGTATTCGCGGACGGCGCGGAGGGTTTCGCTTGCGACATCGGCGCGGGCTTTGGCAAAGGGGGGGCGGAACCAGGGGAAGCTGCCGAGGAGGTCCGGGGTGACGAGGACCTGGCCGTCGGTGCCGGTGCCGGCTCCGATGCCGATGGTGCTGGATTTGACGAGGCTGGTGATCTGGGTGGCGACGGCGGGGACGATGCTTTCCAACACCATGGCGACGGCTCCGGCTTGATCGATGGCATGGGCGTCGGCGATGAGTTGGTCGATAGACTCGGCGGTCTTGCCTTTCTTTTTGTAGCCGCCTTCTTCTCTGACGCTCTGCGGGAGCATGCCGATGTGGCCGACGAAGGGGATGCCTGCGGCGATGATGGCGTGGATCTGAGGGAGCATGCTGACGCCGCCTTCGAGCTTCACGCAGGCGGCGCCGCAGGCCATGAGACGCCGGGCATTGGTGACTGCCTTTTCGGGGGTGAGGTAGCTGGCGAAGGGGAGATCTGCAATGACAGGGGCGCGGGTGACGCCACGGCAGACAGCGGTGGTGTGGTGCACCATCATGTCCATGGTGACGCCGGTGGTGTCTGGCATGCCGAGGACGACCATGCCGAGGGAGTCGCCGACGAGGAGGAGATCCACACCGGCTTCATCGAGCATGCGGGCGGTGGGGTAGTCGTAGGCGGTTAAGACGGCGAGCTTGGGGCCACTGGCTTTGCGCTGCGTGAGTTCGGAAAGGGAGGTCAGCATGAATAGGCGATGCCGTAGCGGGGAATCTTGTTTCGTTTGAGGAGGATGAAGGCAAGCAGGGGGTAAAGCAAACCGAGCGCGATGCCGACGTAGCCGGAAGCGAGGGTGACGTTTCGTGTGGTCACGAGCATGGCGGGATTTTTTACCTGCTGCAGGGTGTAGGCAAGGGTGAAGGGCAGGGTGTAGGTGACGGTGAGCCAGGCGGTGAAGAGGGCGGCGGCGATGCCATAGAGGGCGCAGGCGAGGGCAGCTTTGCGGGCAAGTGTGCTGAGGCGGAGGAGGCCGACACCGGAGCCGAACTGCACCAGGGCGTAAAGGAGGCCCGGGAAAAAGAGGGCACGCATGGTGGAGGCGTAGGTGGGATTTCCGCGCATCATTTCGGCCATGAGGCCGGTCTGGCCTTCGAGCGGGGCGAAGCAGAGACTGCAGTTTTGCACCATGCTGACGAGGGTGAAGCTGCCGAAGAGAATGTATAAGCCGCCAATGACCTGAAAGATGGTGGTGGGCTGGGAGGGCGGGGGGGATTCCATGGGGGGACCGCATTAGTGCAGGCGGGGCAGGCGATGTCACGCTGAAAATCATGCGTGACAGATCAGCCCGCTTGAGTTGATATATAAGCACCGACTGTTTTTTACCCAACCTGACCCAACATGAAAACACTGCTGACCCTTCTCGCCTTCACGGCATCTTTGACGCTCAACAGCATCGCCGCTGATCCGCCCGTGAACACCGAATGCCCGGTCTGCCACAAGGATGCACGGCTGATTTTCCGCAGCAACACCAAGGATGGCAAGCGTGTCATCTTCGCCACGGCGGAGTGCAAAGACAAGTTTGACAAGACTCCGGGCAAGTATCAGGTGAAGCCGAAGTCCTGATTAGGGACGTGGTTTGATGCGAACCTGAGGGTGATGTGATGCGTCTGGCGGTGAGCCAGAAGGCAATCAAGAACTATGCGCAGAATGTGTGAATGCGCGCTTCCGACTTTGATCTACGGAAGAGAGTGATTCCTCATTCCGTGCTTGAGCCGTGGATTGACCGACGGATAGACTGCGGTTTCATCTCATGCCATTCAGCCTCCCGAACTCCACTTCTCACACAGCGGCACTCGACCGTGCGCGCCGCAAAGCTTACTGGCATCTGCTGCCTCTGCTCTTTGTCAGCTACATGATCGCCTACGTGGATAGGCAGAATGTGGCGGTGGCGAAGCTGACGATGACACGTGATCTGCCGGGCTTTGACAATGCGGTGATCGGCTTCGGAGCGGGGATCTTTTTCCTCGGCTACTTCCTGCTGGAGATTCCCGGTACGTTGATGGTGGAGCGCTGGAGCGCGCGCAAGTGGATATGCCGGATCATGATCACCTGGGGTGCGATGGCTGGACTGACGGCAGCGGTGACTACACCGTGGCAGTTTTACACGGTGCGCTTTTTCCTCGGTCTGGCGGAGGCTGGCTTTTTCCCCGGCGTGGTGGTGTATCTCACGCATTGGTTTCCCAGCCGTGACCGCGCGCGTGCGCTGGCCACGTTTCTCGTGGCGACGCCGATGGCGCAGATTGTGAGTCCGAAGATTTCCAACGCGCTGCTGCAGATCGGCGCGGACGCGGCGCATCCGCCGGTGCTGGGCATGGTGGGCTGGCAGTGGGTGTATGTGTTCTGGGCGCTGCCTGCGGTGGTGCTGGGCACGTTTGTGTTTTTCTGGCTGGTGGACCGGCCCAAGCAGGCGAAATGGCTCACGGAGGAAGAGAGCACGGCGCTGGAAACTGAACTGGAGCGCGAACGTGCGGAGACGCGCAAGGGCAAACGCATGACGGTGATCGAAGCTCTGAGACACCCGAAGGTGCTGCTGCTGGCGCTGGTTTATTTTTGCACGGTGACAGGCAGCTATGGGATTGAGTTTTTCATGCCGAGCATTTTGAAATCCTGGTACGCCATGGACATGAACAAGCTGACCTGGCTCATCATGCTGCCACCCGCCGTGGCCATGTGCGGGCAGCTTTTCATGGGCTGGAGTTCGGACCACTTCAAGGAGCGCCGGTGGCACGCGGTGCTGCCCATCGTCATGGGGTCAATCGCGCTGGGCCTGATGCCTCAAACGCAGGGGAATCTGGTGCTGACGATGGTGTGCCTGATGACCGCCTTTGCCGGCTTCAAGAGCTATATGCCGGCCTTCTGGGCACTGCCGAGCATGTTTCTCACCGAGTCCGCCGCTGCAGGCAGTATTGGCCTGATCAATTCGATAGGGAATCTTGGCGGTTTCCTCGGGCCGAATGTACTGGGCACGGTGGAGAAAATGACCGGTTCGTTTGTGGGCGGATTGTACTATTTGTGCTGCTCCATGCTGGTGGCTGCCACGATCATTTTTAGCTTTGGGCTTGGGAAAAAAGAGACCCATAAATGACGTGCGCAAAGCGAACATGAAGCCGCATCCTCCCAACAAGAACGACACGCCGCTGGAGCGTGACATTGCCATTCACATTTTCAGCGCCTCAGCGGCCATGGTGGGAGTCTGCCTGACGGTCATCAGCATCGTGCAGACCTTCACGCGTTCGGAACTGGTGCGTACTTTCGTGGATGACGTGCTTGCGGTGAATGCGCTGGTCTTTCTCTGCGCCTGTCTGCTGTCTTACTGGGCGCTGCGGACGCGCAGCATCCGACGCATGCACCGGGTGGAATCTGCGGCGGACATTATGTTTCTGGTGGGGCTGGCAGGGACCGTTTTGGCGTGTGGAATGATTGTCTGGGCGGCGACGGCTTGAATGAACAGGTATATGATTTGGTGGTGACCTTGGCACTTTTAATGATTGCGGCACCCTGCGCGTCTTCACATACTCGCGCCGCTTTTCCGAATTATGAAAAAAGGTCTCTTCAGCACCAAATCCACTTCACAGCTCATCGCTGAGTCCCAAGATGAATCCCACGGTCTGAAGCGTGTGCTTTCGCGCTGGGCGCTTGTCTCTCTCGGCATTGGGGCGGTGATCGGCACGGGTATCTTTGTGCTGACCGGACATGCGGCGGCGGACTTTGCGGGACCAGCGGTTGCTTTGTCCTATGTCCTCTCCGGGCTTGGCTGTTTATTTGCCGGTTTGTGTTATGCGGAATATGCGGCGGCCATTCCCATCGCTGGCAGCGCCTACACTTATTCGTATGCGACGCTGGGGGAACTGGTGGCGTGGCTTATCGGCTGGGATTTGATTCTCGAATATCTGTTCGCGGCCGCCACGGTCGCGGTGGGCTGGTCCAAGCATTTCATCCCGTTCATGAAGGATTGCTTCGGCGTGCAACTGCCCGAGCAGTGGTGTCGGGCGCCTCTGGACTACATCGACGGTCACATCACGCATACGGCCAACTATGTGAACATTCCCGCTATTCTTTTGATCTGGGCGGTCACGTGGCTGCTGGTTGTGGGCATCAAGGAATCTGCCAGCTTTAACAATGTGATGGTTGCGATCAAAGTGGTGATCATTCTGATGATCATCGGCCTTGGCTGGGGCTACGTGAACTCCGCGAACCTCACGCCGTTCATTCCTGAAAACACCGGTGAATTCGGAAAATTCGGCTGGAGCGGTGTTCTCAAAGGCTCGGCGGTGATCTTCTTTGCCTACATTGGATTTGATGCTGTTTCGACGGCGGCGCAGGAAACGAAGAACCCGCAGAAGGACATGTTCTGGGGAATGATCGGCTCGCTGGCAGTCTGCGCAGTGCTGTTTGTGGCTGTGTCCATCGTGCTTTGCGGCATGGTGAACTACAAGGAACTGCATGTGGATGCCCCTGTTGTTTATGCGCTGGAGAAGGTAGCGGGTGACAGCTTGAAGTGGCTGCGAATGGCGGTTGAGGTCGCGGTGCTTGCCGGTCTTAGTTCGGTGATCCTCGTTCTGCTGATGGGGCAGCCGCGCGTCTTTTTCAGCATGGCCAAGGACGGCTTGCTGCCGCCGGTGTTTGCCAAGGTGCATCCGAAGTATGGCACCCCGCACATCACCACCATCGCCACGGGGCTGGTCTGCTCCATGCTGGCGGGTTTTCTGCCGCTGAACCTGCTGGGAGAGCTTGTGTCCATCGGCACGCTGATGGCATTTAGCGTGGTTTGCATTGGCATCATCGTGCTGCGCAAGACCAAGCCCGATATGCCACGCCCCTACCGCACTCCATGGGTGCCGTTGGTGCCGCTTCTGGGTGCTGGCATCTGCGTGCTGCAAGCCTGCTCTCTGCCTGCGGACACCTGGATCCGGCTCTTTGTGTGGATGGCCATTGGCCTGGTGATTTACTTCTTTTATGGCATCAAGCACAGCAAGCTGCGCAAGGAGCCTTGAATCTTGGCAGGCTAGGCTGTTCGCCTAGAGGGTAGATTTTGCAATGCGGTCTCGCAGTTGGCTGAAAACTCGGGAAGCTTGGCAGGGTTTACTTGGTTATCTGTCATGCCCGCCACTCCTGATGACTTCAAACATCGCCCAAGGGTTGATGATGAAAAGTCTGGGGTGAAACCGGCAACCAAGAGAGTGCCTCTGTCAGCGGGCTCCGGGGGCGCCCTGAAGAAAACGCCCGAGAGAGCGAAGGCCCTGACTCTGCCTGCTCTCAAGGCGCCGCCCAAAATTCGGCGCAGTGTCTTGCCTGACGTTGCCGATACACCCGTGGATTCGTGGCGGGTGCGCTGGGACAAATGGGGCGGGCGCTCGCTCGCTTTGAGCATTGTCGTACATGTGCTGATCCTGAGCGCTGGAGCGCTGATCGTGGTGCATCATGTCACCGACAGGCAGCTGGACTTCATTCCTGGTGGAGGTTCGATTCAGGGGGCACAGGCGGAAGAGGCGCTGCAGCACAAGATTCAGCAGAAGAAAAATCCGTGGCTGAAACAGGCGATGCCCAATCGCAAGCTGGCGGTGGCGAACAGCATCAAGGATGTGATGGTGCTGTCGGAGCTTCCGGACATGCTCGATTTTTCGCCGACGTCCAAACCCATGGGCGGCGGTGGGGCGGTCAGCGGTGGCTTTGGCCTAGCGGGTGCTGCCGGAGGTGTTGGCACCGGCGTGGGGCTGGGGGCCAAGAACGGCATGGTGTTTGGCCCTTTGTTTGGCCTGACCATCAAAGCCAAAAAGCTGGCGGTGGTGCTGGACGTTTCTTCTTCGATGATGCCGCATCTGGAGCGTGTGGTCAACGAGGTGGACAAGGTGGCGAAAGGCAGCGTGGTGGTGCTGTATTTTGGCTGCGGTCTGGAGCCGCCTGCGAAGCCTTTGGTGGGCACGAAGATCTTCCGCACGTCAGCGGTCGAGTTTGAAAAATTCTGGCGTC
>JAPLUN010000213.1 GCA_026397715.1 Verrucomicrobiota bacterium | reverse complement strand
AGCCACATTGAAGGAGTGGATTCCAGTCTGGAGCAGGGAGATTAAAAGCGAGGCCAAAGAGCATCCCCCTTACCTGGCCATTCGCCACCGGCTGAGCGACGAAGCCACGGGGCGTCTAGATGCCAACAAAATTGCCAAGCTCTTTGGCCTGAGCATGGCGGAGATGGGAACGATGTGCGGGGTGACGAAGCAGAATATTCATGCCAATCCCACGAGCAAGGGCATCCAGGAGAAACTGGAGCCGCTAGTGAAGGCGGCGCGAGGTGTACTGTGGTGTGGCGGTGACGAGTCGAAGTTCAAGACCTGGCTCAATCAACCTAATGCAGACTTTCCGGAGTATGAGGGCAGGCAGCTTTCACCGCTGGATCTGATCCGCATGGGCCATGCCCAGGTGATCGCGGACAAAATACAGAACCTACTCACGGGTCATCCCGCCTGACATGGTCGCCAAGGGTCGCTTTGATGAGGCGCTGCAGAAGGTCCCTGTGCGGATCTTTGAGGAGACGTGCCACCGCATCGTGTCACTGTCAGCCTATGAGGCGGCGCATCCACGAAGGCTACTGTACGATCTGGGGCCCAAACTGAGCGCCAGCGGCCAGCGCTTTAGCCCACCCGGAAACCATGCCGGCCTGTATGTGGCTGTGGAACGGCTGACGGCGGGTGCGGAGATCACAGGCTCAGTGGAGGCATGGAATACTTCGGGCGGCGGAACCACGGTGGTCTTCAAGGTGGATGTGAAACTAGAGCGTGTGCTGGATCTAACGGATGCCAGCGTCCTGCTGGCTCTGGACCTGACACCTGCAGAGGTGCAGTGCGCATGGGAGGGGCAAATGGCGCTCTATGGCACGGAGCCCGTCACCTGGATGCTCGGGCGGGCGGCTTTCGCCAGCGCTCGCTTTGACGGAATTTTATATCCCTCGAAAAGGAACTATCCCGACGGGCGCTGTGTATTGATCTTCACCGAACGACTCGTGAAAGGCAGCTCTGGAGTGGTGCTGTTCTCCGATGACGGCAGCGTGCGCGAAGTGATGCCTGCGTGAGGCGCGTGGATAGCCCAGGGGGAAAACCCTGACCTGCTTGGGATGCGAGGGGGCTTATTGAAGGACCTGCAGGAGCACGCGGGTGCAGAGGAGGAGGATCACGGAGGCGTAGATGATGGCGCAGGCGATGTCTTCCGGCTGAGTGGCGCGCCGGGCGGTGCTGGGCGCGGTTTCATTGAAGGTGAAGGGCGGCATTGGAGATGTCATGGTCGTGGTGAATGCGGGGTGGATGACGAATCTGCGCCGGAGGGCGTAGGAGGCGGTGATGGACAGCCCCAGACTAACCTGCGGCGGCGGAAGTGCCGATGAGTGAAAGCTTTATATTTGCGCCGGGGGGGGGAGGGGTGGCCCCTGCCCCTTTTTGCCTCCATGCGTGCATGGCAAGGTGAGGCAGACCTGGTGGGTGCGGGAGGTGCGGGAGGTGCGGGAACTTTTTGCACAGCAACGAGGTTGCTTTGCCGGACCCGTTGCGGCGCAAATGGACTACTTGGCGCAACTCTGTCGGCTACGCGGCAGGGAGCCTAGGCGGTGTTTGAAAACCCTCAATTGCCCAAGGGGAGTGTTTGTGGCATGAGAAAAAACCGATGAAAACACAACGCTTTGCCTGGTGGGAGCCGCTCAAAAAGCGGCTCAAAAAAATGGTGTCTTAAACATTGGCGGT
>JAPLUN010000499.1 GCA_026397715.1 Verrucomicrobiota bacterium | reverse complement strand
TCGCGGGAGGTCTTGGAGGCATGCTTTTCAGCATCCAGACGCAGCTCATAAAGATTGCGCAGCAGGGGCGGGGCATCCTTGGCAAGCTCGACATCGGCGACGCCCTTGCGCGGCTCAAAACGGTTGATGTCGAGGATGTTGATGATCAACACGGAGTAGTAGGCCACGATGGCGCGGCCGGATTCGGTGATGAGGTCAGGGTGCGGCACACCTGCCTCGGCGGTGACTTCGGTGATCGCCTCAATGATGTCGGCGCAGTATTCCTTGGTTCCGTAGTTGCTGCTGGCTTCGCTGGCGCCCTTGAGGCCGTCGTAGCTGATGGCGAGACCGCCGCCGAGATCGAGAATGCCCATGCGCGCACCTTCTTGAACCAGACCCACGTAAACACGCGCCGCTTCGGTGACCGCCTGGCGGATGGCGCGGATGTTTGGAATCTGCGAGCCCTGGTGGTAGTGCAGCATGCGCAGGCAGTCGAGCATGCCCTTTTCACGGAGGCTGTCCACGACGTGCATGAGCTGGGAGATGTTCAGACCGAACATGCTGGCGTCCCCGCCAGAGCCGCTCCAGTGACCGGCGCTTTCGGCGCTGAGGCGGAAGCGCACCCCGAGAGTCGGGCGCACGCCCATTTTCTCACAACGTTCCAGGATCAAGTCGAGCTCCGTGGGCATTTCCAGCACCAGGATGACCTGGAGGCCCATCTTCTGGGCGTACAAGGCGAGATCGATGAACTCCTCGTCCTTGTAGCCGTTGCAGACGATGTAGGCTTCCGGATCGTGCATGTAGCTCAGCGCGGCGATGAGCTCCGGCTTGCTGCCAGCCTCAAGGCCGTAGTGATACTTGCGGCCGTAGCGGGTGATTTCTTCGATGACTTCCTGCTGCTGATTCACCTTGATGGGGTAAACGCCGCGATAGACGCCCTGGTATTTGCCTTCCTTGATTGCGGAGGCGAAGCCTTCGTTCAGCTCGTCGATGCGCCAGCGCAGCAGATCGCCGAAACGGATCAGCAGTGGAAGCTGGGTGCCGCGCTCGCGCAGACCTTTGACGATGGATGCGAGGGAGACGTCCTTCGTTTTTTTGCCATCCTTCAGCTTCACCACGACCTCACCGGTTCGTGCGATGTCGAAATACTCATGCCCCCATTCGCGGATGCCATAAAGCTCGGCGCTGTCGTCGGTGGTCCATGCGGGGTTTTTCATTTTCGTGGGCTGGGTTGGAGGGGCTTTCAAGGGCCGCGATTATGGGGGCAAATTTGGAAATGCAAAGCGACATCTCGGAGAGGTTCCGGGCGGCCAAAACGCCCGGGAGCGGCCGGGGCGTCAGTCTCTGGCCCTGCGGAAGGCAAATGGGAGGTAAAGCAGGGAGTAAAAAATGAGGCCCAGACCGATGGTTTCGAAGTTGTACCAAGGCCACGGATGGAGCTGATCAAACAGGCTGGCCTGCACGGGTTTGGAGCACTGAAAAGCGTAGTTGGCACCGATGGCGTAGTTCACGACGGCGATCACGGCATACCAGGCCACGGAGAAGGTCATGATGCGCAGCACGGCTCCGGGGCGCGGGCGAACCTTCATGGCGGTGACGACGTAGACCGCGGTGATCGGCACGCCGGCGTGCATGACAAAGAACAAAAAGAAACGCGGGTCCGGAAACTCATAGATCAGCGCGGGGGTAAGGAGGCCCTGGAGGGTGCCTGCGATGCCAAAGAAATACACCACCTCGCAAAAAAACGGACGGCGTGTCCATAGCGCGATGCCGCCTGCCAGGGTGGCAATGTCGCAGTACTGTAATGGCAGCGCGGTCAAAACACTGAGCGAGCCGTACACGGCATGCACTGCCAGTCCGACGGGATACAAGGCCAGCAGCATGCCACCCAGCACCCTCTGCGAGAGGACCGCCCAGCGGGTGCGGGCAAGCAGCAGCATCACGATGAAAAGAACCACCGTGATGGCGAGCACCGCCTTGTGGGATGGGCCGTAGGGATGAAAGGCGGGAGGCATGGCCTGCATCATACGCGGATGTTGCGGAAGTCAGTCGGTTTGTGGCATGTTGCGGGCATGTTACGCTCCAATCGTTCTGCGGCCCGCTCCACGAAACAGCTTAGCGGTGGCTGTGCTGTGCTGTTTGGTCTGCCCTTTATCTTGGCCGGCCTGGCCGTCGGTGCATTTCTCTATTTTCCGGCGATCAGTTCGTGGTGGTCCTCGCGCAGCTGGGTGGAAGTGCCGTGCTGGATTGAGACTGCGGAGCTCAAGACCTCGTCTGGCAGCAAAGGGGGCACGACCTACCGTGTCGAGGCCAGTTATCGCTATGAGTTCGACCGGCGCAGCTACCATGGCGATGAGGTGAGTTTCTTCGGTGGCTCCGACAACATGGGGGATTTTCAGAGGCAGGCGTTTCAGCAGCTGCAGTCGGCGAAGGGCAAAAAGCGGCCGTTTCGCTGTTTTGTGAATCCGTTCAAGCCTGAGCAGGCCGTGCTGTTTCGGGAGCTCCGCTGGGGGCTGCTGCTCTTGATGTCGATTTTTCCGACGCTCTTCCCGCTGGCGGGATTTTTGGTTTCCATCGGCGGCTGGCTGCAGTCGCGCAAAGCGGGCGTGAACCAAAAACTGGCAGCGCAGCATCCCGGTGAACCGTGGCGATGGAGGTCGGAATGGGAGGGGGATACGATTCACGCTACAAAGGACGGGCTGCCCTTCATGCTCGGAGTCGCGGGCTGGATTCTGGTGGTGCAGCTGCCGCTGTCGCTGGCGGTGATTTTGGGTGGAGAGCTGGCGAAGTCAGGACTGGCCACACTCGCATTGCTGCCTGCAATGCTTGCTTTGATTCCACTCTTCTTTGCTTGGAAGCGGGTAAAATCACGCCTCGCCTTCGGGCATCCGTCTTTGCAGCTCAAGCCGTTTCCGGCAAGAACAGGATCGGCACTGTCAGGCGATCTGCGATTTGACCGGGTGCTTTCGTCCGTGAGCACGATTTTCGTCCGTGCGCTCTGCCAGCGACATATCACGCGACGCAGCGGCGATTCGCGGACGACGGCCAAGGAAACGATCTGGGAACACACGGAGATGCTGTCAGCCGCCGAGGCGCGACGTGACGTCAGCGGCGTGACACTGCCGCTGCACATTGAGATTCCGCGCGGACTTCCATCTTCTGTTGTGGATGAAGCCTCCATCGTCACGACCGATGGCGAGCAGCATGTGTGGACTCTGGAGGTCAGTTCCTCCCAAGGCGGCAAGCCGGCGGTCCTGCCGCTGCCGGTGTTTGCAGCCACAGGCGAGGGAGCGGCGGAGGAATCCGTCACGAATCATCCAGCAGAGGTCGTCACTTTGAGCACGGAGGATCTCGTCTCGCGATTGCAGGCACGTGGAGTAAGAGCGGAATTTGATTCGAGTGGCATCCCCATGCTCCTTGAGTGCCCGGCGGGTCGGAACCGCTTCGTGAGCGTGTTCCTGCTTGTGTTTGGCAGCGTGTGGTTCGCGGCGTTTTTGTTCATGGTGCATCAGGGGGCTCCTCTGATCTTCAGGCTCGTCTGGGGCATCACCTCACCGCTGATTCTTGGTGGCGGTTTGTGGACATTGTTGCATAGCCGCCGTGTCGAAATCACGGCGGGCGAGCTGCGCATCCTGAACCGGGTCGGGCCGTTTTATTCATGGCAGGAGACCTTCGAGCCGCGCCATTTTACCGGCTTCGTCCACGATACCAACATGCAGTCCGGCAACCAGTTCTACTACCGTGTACGGGGAGAGACGATCTTTGATCAAAAGAAAGCCCTGATCGACGGCATCACCGAATCCGTGACGGCGGAGGCGCTGGCGAAGCGGTTGGAGCAGTGGCGCAAGCGCGGGTGATCAACCTTGTAAGCTAACCCCCATCCCGCAATGCCACGGCAGGATCAACACGTGCCGCAAACCATGAAGGAACCAGCGCGGCCATGAGGCAGAGGGCGACCGACGTGGTGCAGATGATGAGGAGATCGCTGATGCTCGTATGGGCGGGGATGCTGGAGAGGAAGTAGATGTCCTGTGGGAAGATGTCGCGGCCGGTGATGGCGGAGATTTGATCTCGGATCCAATTGCGAATGCTGAGGACGAAGAAGCCGCCTGCGAGTCCGGCCACGACACCGACGATTGCGACGGATGCCCGCCTGCGAGACAAAGATGGCGATGATCTGCCACGCACGTGTGCCCAGTGCCGTGAGGATTCCGATCTCGCGGCGCTTTTTCACGGTGACGGTGATGGTGGTGTTCATCACGCAGATGGCGGCCACGAGCATGATGAAGAGCAGCAGGAACCACATCATCGTGCGCTGGTTCTCGACGGACTCCAGCATCATGCCGTGCTCCTGCTCCCAGGTGCGGTAGCCCCAGTTTTCCGGCAGGGCGCCGGACTTGTAGAGCGTGGTCATGACGCGCTCGGCGTTGTCCGGATCCTTCAGCTCCAGCTCGATGCCGCTGATGTCACTGTCGAGGTTGAAGAACTCCTGCGCGACATGCAGCGGTACGTAGCCACGCTTTCCGGCGGTGTCTTCACGCAGCGTGGCGATGAGTTTGAGGTCCTTTGACAGGATAGTGACGTCGTCGAGAGCCGCGGCACGCTTTTTCTTGTCCTCATTTTCGGGGATCTCGCGGTACTTTTGGATGAACTGGTTCACGCTTTCTGCGGCGTGCACGACGAGCGTATCACCCACCTTCGCGCCGATCTCCTTCGCAAATTTGTCGCTGAGGACAATAGTGTCGTCCCTGAGATCAAACTTTCCTTGTCGGTACACAGCCTCACCTTTTTCGTTGATGGTTTTGGTGTCACCCAGCGCATCCGTTTTGATGTGTTTTTTGAGCTTTTGCAGCAGTGCGTTGTTTTGGTCATCGGTCATGCCGATGACGCTGACACCTTGAAGATTGGCGTCATTTTCAACGACAAGGATGCCGAGGTGACCTTCTCTTGTTCGGTCTGCCACGGGCACGGCGGAAACAACTTCAGGACGCTGGGCGAGGCTTTTCTGAAGCTCGCGCCAATCGACGGGTTTCGGGCCGCCGGGTTCGCCTTCCATCGCCCCCAAAGGCTCCACCATGGCATGCGGTTCAAAGCCGATAAGCATCTGCCGGTACTCACGCTGCCAGCCACTGAACACGGACATCACAAAGACCAGCACGCCGACGCCGAGCATGACACCGAGCATCGAGATCACGGTGATGACCGAGATGAACGAGCGCGTGGGCCGCAGGTAGCGCAGGGCGAGGAAGAGGGGGGCGCTGGTCATTGGAGGGCTTTTAAATCGTTAGGATAAGAGGACGATTCTGATCAATCCCGCAGCGCCACCGCAGGGTCCACGCGTGAAGCCAGCCAGGCAGGGGGCAGGGCGGCGAGGAGGCAGAAGGTGATGGAGCCCAAGCAGGTGACCACGATGAACCAGGGTTCGATCTGTGCCGGGATGGTGGCGAGGAACATGCCGGAGTCGGCGTTGGCGCTGCCGCCGCTCAGGACCGCGATGCCCATGCGGATTTCATCACGGTACTGCAGCACGACTCCGCTGAGTATGAGGCCCGCCAGCGTTCCGAGGGTGCCGACGAAAGCGGCCTGTGAAACAAAGATGCCAATGATCTGACTCTGCCGCGAACCAAGCGCGGTTAGCACACCGATCTCGCGCCGCTTCTGGGTCGTGACGGTGATGGTTGTGTTCATAACCGAGAATGCCGCGACGATGGCGATGATCAGGAGAACGATCCACATCATGACGCGTTCGTTGCTCATCGCGGCCAGGAGTGCGTCGCCAGCATCGGTCCAAAGTGAGGCGCTCCAAGTGGCGGGGACGACTCCCGCGGCGGTGAAGCGTTTCATCACTTCCTTGACCTCGCCCGGTTGCTTCAATTCGATGAGCACACCGCTGACCTTCTCGCCAAAGCCAAAGATCTGCTGCGCCGTTTCCAGAGTGACATAGCCGTAGGTGCCGGCGGATTCCATCCGCGTGGTGCCCAGAAGCTTGATCTCCCTGGGATTCAGCTTGATCTCCTCATAGGCGGCGTGGCGTTTCGTCTCGTCCTGCTCATCCGAGGCGATGCGGAAACGTTTCACCGCGCTGGTGACATTCTTGGAAGCATAGACGCTGATGGCGTCTCCGGGATGGGCATTGAGTCCGCCTGCCACGTAATCTGCACAGACCACACCGCCTGCAGTGAGCTCCAGCACGCCTTCGGCCTTGTGCTTGGCGACCTTGGCCATGTAAAACTTCGCGCCAGCTTCTGGCAGGCCGAGAACATCCATTCCAGACTGCTGGCCATCGTGCTCCGCAAACATCGCGCTGCCGATGTAGCTGCTGGCGGCGAGCACGTCCGGCTGCAGGCGCACCTTGGCGAGGACGTCGGCTGCTGATTTGGCATCGGTGGGCTTTTTGTCCTCCGGTTGCAGCAGGATGTGAGGCTCTGAACCGATGAGTGTTTTGCGGAACTCACCTTCGAAACCCTTCATGACCGAACTGACCACGATCATCATCAGCACACCGACCGCAACACCGAGGATCGAGATGACGGTGATGACCGAGACAAACGAACGCTTCGCACGCAGATAGCGGCGGGCGAGGAAGAAGGTGACGTTCGAAAGCATGTGGGGCGCAACAAAGCGATGCCCGCGCTACTTCGCAACTGCCGTGATGCCAAACAGAGGCAACGATTTCTGCACGGACTGATGCACGCCCCAGCCGAGCGGCACGGTGATCCAGGTCCAGGCGAGGAGAAGGGGGAGAGCTTTCATGGTGAATCAGGCTTGGGCGTTTTCAGCGAGGTGGTGCTTGGGATCGACGGGGCGGACGAGCAGGTTGGAGATCAAACCGACGACGAGCAGGCCGACCATGAGGTGAAAGATCGAGTTGTAGGCCTGTTCCGGCGGCATGACTTTCTTGTTGGCCACGGAAAGACGGTCCATGAGCTGAGGACCAAGAATCGCGGCCACTGACCAAGCGGTGATGAGACGGCCATGGATCGCGCCGACCTGATAGCTGCCAAAGAGATCGCGCAGGTAGGCCGGGATCGTGGCAAAACCGCCGCCATACATCGTGAGGATCAGTCCGGTGGCCACGACGAAGAGCGTCACGCTGCCCTGGCCCTGAATCCACGGCACGCTGGCGTACAAGGCGGCCCCAAGAATGAAGTAGATGCAGTAGATGCCCTTGCGCCCGATGAAGTCGGACATGGAGGACCAGAAGAATCGGCCTCCGAGATTGCAGAGCGAGAGCAGGCCGACGTATCCGGCCGCAGCCGCTGGCGTGACTTTGAACATGTCCTGAATCATCGGCGAGGCCTGGCCGAGGATGCCAATGCCGGCGCTCACGTTCATGCACAGCACAACCCAGAGCATCCAAAACTGCGGTGTCTTCCAGGCGGTGTCCACGGCGACGTTCGCAGTCGTGACCAGCTTTGAAACATGTTCCGTCGGCACCCAGCCAGCAGGCTTCCAGCCTACAGGCGGCACGCGGACGATCAAAGCGCCAAACGTCATCGAGATGACATAAAGACCCGCCATCACCAGCAGCGCCTCACTGGCCCCGATGGAGCTGGCCGTGGCAAAGCGCTTCATCAATTCCTCGGCCAGTGGACCGCCGATGAGTGCACCGCCGCCAAATCCCATGATTGCCATGCCGGTGGCCATGCCCGGGCGGTCAGGGAACCATTTCATCAAAGTGGAGACTGGAGCAATGTACCCCAGACCCAGTCCGATGCCGCCGATCAAACCGTAACCCGCGTACAGCAGCCAGAGTTGATGCCAGCGCACGGCGAGCGACGTGAGCACCAGACCGCTGCAAAAACAAAGCATGCTGGCGAGCATGGTCTTACGCGGGCCACTGCGCTCGACCCACTTGCCAAAGAATGCCGCAGACAGGCCGAGCAGGGCAAGCGCGATCGAGTAAGCCACGCCGACATCGGCTTCGCTCCAATCGCCAGCGCCGGGAGCTGTGATGCCCAGCGCTCTGGCGAGCGGCTTCTTGAACACACTGAATCCATACACCTGCCCGATGCACATGTGAACAGCGATGGCGGCAGGCGGGACGAGCCAGCGGCTGAATCCGGGGCTGGCGACGGTGGCTTCACGGGAGAGGAAAGACATGGTTGTAGGTAGTAGGAGGCCGCAGGTGGTTTCCTGGCGGATCGGACAAGGAAAGCTCAAAGATCGACAAGAAACGCCCGGTTTGATACGTTTCGAGCATTGGCCGGTCATTTCACCGGCCACACCCATACCCACATACCTCGATGAAAACACTGCTCACCATCTGCGCCCTCTCCTTCACTTCGGTCGCCATGGCCGCCGACAAATGCCCCATCAGCGGCAAGCCTGCTGATTCCAGCATCACCAGCACCGGCAAGGACGGCAAAACCGTCGCTTTCTGCTGCGAGAAGTGCAAAGCCAAGTTCGACGCCAAGAACAAGTAGTCACCACGGCGCTGACATGATCAGCGTTTGAAAGGCGGAACCGGGAAACTGGTTCCGCTTTTTTGTGCTTCAGCGCTTCCGTCCTTCACGCTCACGCATCTTGCGCTCATAGCCCGCGATCACGAAATCTTTGTCACGTGCGCGCAGAAGGGCATCATCGAGGGAAATGAAGCCATGGATGGCAAGATGGGTCACGCTGTCGTCAATGGTGTGCATGCCATCGTTGGCGCCGATTTGAATCAAGCTGGGAAGCTGCTGGAGCCGGCGGGAGCGGATGCAGGATGCGATGCCCGGATTGTTGACCATGATTTCAGAGGCCATCACGCGGCCGTCCTGATCGAGCCGCGGCATCAGGTTCTGACATATGACGCCTTGCAGGCAGTTGGCCAGCTGCGAGGCCACGAAGTCCTGCTGATCTTCCGGAAAGGCATCCATGACTCGCATGACGGTCGAAGGAGCATCCTGAGTGTGAAGGGTGCTGATGACGAGGTGGCCGGTCTCGGCGGCGGTCAGGGCGGTGCTGATGGTCTCCAGATCGCGCAGCTCACTGATGACGATGACGTTTGCATCCTGACGCAGCGCGCTGCGCAGGGCCTGCGCAAAGGAGTGCGTGTCACTGCCCACCTGGCGCTGCCGGATGAGGCTGCGCGAATGTTTGAACACATACTCAATTGGGTCTTCGATGCTGACGATGTTGACCTGCCGCTCCCGTGAGATGTGCTGCGTCATCGAGCTCAGCGTGGTGGTCTTGCCGGCGTTGCTGGTGCCGGTGACGAGGATCAGGCCGTCGCGCAGGGTGCAGAGGCTTTCCACGGTCGGGCCGTGCCCGAGATCACGCAGTTCCGGGATCACTTCTGGAATAAAGCGGAAGGAAGCTTCAACACGGCCGACCACATAGCAGGCATTGCCACGGAAGCGTCCCAGGTTTTCCACCTGAATGGCGAAATCCAGCTCCCAGTCCTGCTCCAGTTTGGCGCGCTGGGTTTCCTTCAAGACACCAAAAATTAGGTCTCGAACGTCGCCGATGTCGAGGATTTCATTCGTCAGGGGTTGTAGCTGGCCGGATATCCGCACCGTAGGCGCGGCGCCCACGCTGAGGTGCAGGTCCGAACCGCCCTGATTCGTGACCATGGAAAGGTATTCAATGAGGTCGTGAGAGCGCATGATAAATCAGGATATTAGGAAATGCCGCGAGCAGCGCGGCGGAATTCAGCCTCGTTGCCGGTGGCGGCGACGGCTTCGGCTTCGGTGATGATGCCGGCCTGGTAGGCTGCAACGGTGGACTGCAGGAAGGTGCGAGTGTTGGGATCGCTGCCGCGGCTCATGTAGTCTGTGATGTTGGCCATGCTGCGTTTCGCGATCCAGTCACGCGCCGCTCCGCCGTTTTCCATGTATTCTGGCAGCATGAAGAGTTTGCCGTGGACATTCTGGACGAGTTTCTGACACAAGACTCCTACCAGTTGGTGTGCAAGCATGTGCAGCCCCATGCCGATCTGATCCGGCGGGAAGAGATTCACAAAACGCTCCATCGTCTCTGAGACGTTGGCGGAGTGCATCGAGGCGAGCACAAGATGGCCGGTCTCACAGGCCTGGAGCGCCGTGAGGGCTGTTTCCTGATCGCGGATTTCTCCCACAAAAATCACATCTGGTGCCTGACGCATGGCGCTGCGCAGACCGCGCGCAAAGGTGGGTGTGTCGCGGCCCACTTCACGCTGGGTGAAGAGACAGCGGTTGTTGGCAAAGATGTACTCCACCGGATCTTCAATCGTGACCACGTGGCGGGCGATGTTTTCATTCATCCACTGAAGCAGCGCCGCCAGCGTGGTTGATTTTCCCTGGCCCGTGGCACCGGTGACGAGAATCATGCCGTTTTGTTTCTGCGCCCAGCGCTGCAACAGCCAGTCCGGCGCGCCCAGAGTGTTCAGGGCCGGAATATCCGTGCGGATGCGGCGGAGCACAGCGGCCATGCGGCCCAGAACCTTGTGCAGGTTGACGCGGAAGCGTGTGTGAGTGCGGGAGATCAGTCCGGAGTCACGGTCCGTGTCATTGAGCGTATCGCCACCACAGGACTGCCAGAGCCCGGCCATCTGTGGCAGCAGCAGCGGATCATCGCCAAAAATCATGAGCTGTTCGGCGATCTTCATTCGCGGCACTTCGCCTTCCTGCAGGAAAATATCGCTCGCCTGATGCTCTTCAGCGGCTTGGAGGATGTCGTCGATGGTAATTGCCATGGTGTTGAACAAGCTAGCGGGCACCGCTCAGCTGCTCAACCCTGCTCTCAGAGTTTTGTTACAAGTAATCTGATGGGATGCCGTGTTCTTCGAACAACTGCCCGCAGTACCACAGCATGCGCGGCAGATGGAACGGCCCCTTCCACATGCCGCCCTTCAGCTGGGAGGAAGGTGTGCCATCCCGATGCAGGTAGCCAAACCACTCGCCGTAGGCAGGGTCGGGAAAGTGCGAAAAACTCCAGTCATGCACCTGCTGGTGCCACTGTGCGTATTTAGCATCCCCGGTGATGTGCCAGGCCAGAAGCGTGGCGATGATGGCTTCATTGTGCGGCCACCAAAATTTCATGTCGTGCCAGTATTCCTGCACCGGTTTGCCCTGCACATCACGGAAATGGAAAATGCCGCCGTGCTCCTCATCCCAGCCGCGCTTCCACATGCAGTCGAGGATCTCCAGACCGAGCTTGATGTAGCTGTTCTCACCACGCCAGCGGCCTTCATGCAGAATGAACCAAGCACACTCAAGTGCATGGCCCGGATTCAGTATGCGCCCGTCAAAATGGTCAATGAGCGATCCATCCGGTGAAACGACCTCCATCAACGCCCCGATGTCCGGTTTGAAGAAGAACTGCTGGATCTCCAAAATGAAGCGGTCTGCCCACTCCGAGCAGCTATGTCCCGAAATCTTCACATCCCCTAGGCTGGCGCGAAGTTCCTGCGCTGTGGCGATGCCGATCATCAAGGCGCCGATGCTCATCATGGGTCGCGTGTTCGGCTCGATCTTCGGGTGCATCAGACCTTTCTCGAAGGAGAATTTCAAATAGGTGGCGAAGTCCTTCTTCGCACGCTCGGCATAGCTTTCATCCCCCGTGGCCTTCGCATAGGCTGCATGGGCAATCGAGGCAAAGGCTTCGCTGAACACATAGCGCCGCATGCGCAGCGGTCTGCCTTCGCGTGTGACGGTGAAGAATAATTTTCCATCCGTGGAATAGCCATGCTTCTCCAGAAACGCCAGGCACGAGCCTGCGGCCTCGATCCAGTCGCTGCACTTCTCCACATTGTTGTACAGCGTTGAAAGCGTCCATGCGGCGCGTCCTTGAAACCAGATGCTCTTGTCCGTGTCCAGGATCGATCCATCGCGATCCAGCGATGTGATGATGCCGTCAAACTCACGGTCCATGCCGTGCTTCATCCAGAAGGGCATCACATCATGCAGCAGCGTGTCGCGGTAGAGTGTACGCAAAGACTTGCGATACCCAGGATCGTTCAGGTCGGGATTCATGGCCGGAATCTTGAACCATTCATGCCCGCTAATCCAACACGGATGGACCAGATTCCGGGAGGGCAGCGCGGTCAGCGATTTGGCGAAGCTCAAGAACAATACCTTCGTCGGCAATTCGGACCAAGCTTATTTCCGGGTGGTTCCGAAAGCCCGACTGGGTTTCATTCGCTGTTTCAAGCGCCCTCCTGGCCTGGTCCCGCGCCTCCGTGGCGTCAAGACTCAGTCTGTGACTGATGATCGAGATGATGGCTGAGCGCTTGAATTGGTGCTCTGCGAAAATAAAAGCGCACTCTCGCGCACACTCGATCGCTGTCAGGTATTGGTCTTCGATTCGATGCGTGAGGCAGAGCCAGCCGAAATCAAGTGGGGCGGTGATGTCAAACCCCTCAGGACGAATCCGCATCAGTTCGATGCATCGAAGATAGTCTTGAACT
>JAPLUN010000164.1 GCA_026397715.1 Verrucomicrobiota bacterium | reverse complement strand
CTTTGGCTGGGCGGCGCGCTTCAAGCGCCTCTCACGGGACTATGAGCGCTTGGCCTCGACTCTCACCGGCATGCACTGGCTGGCCTTCGCGACCCTCATGCTTTCTTCTCTATTCGGCAAAAGTTAATAACAGGCTCTAGGCGCCCTGCAAGACCTGGGCAAGGGTCTTGAGCAGGGTTTCGGCCGAGTAGGGTTTTGGGATGAAGTGTTTCACGCCGGCCCCCATGGCCCTGGCGACCATGTCTTTGACGCCCAAGCCGCTGGCCGCGATGATGCGGACCTGAGGATTGATGCGCATGAGCACCTGGATGGTTGCCAGACCATCCATGACAGGCATCATCATATCGGTGAGCACCACAGCTATTTCTTCCTGGTGGGCGGTGAACACAGTGGATGCCTCGACCCCATCCGCCGCCAGGAGCACACGGTAGCCAAAGGCCTCCAGCGTCTGACTGATGATCTGACGAACCGTGTCTTCATCATCGACAACCAGCACCAACTCGCCGTTGCCACGCGGCAGCGTCGTCTCAACAGGATTATCGTGCTGCACATCTGCGGTGTCATTCGCAGGCAAATAAACCTGGAATTTCGAACCTTCCCCGATCTCGCTTTGAACCCGCAGGAAGCCGTGGTGGCCTTTGATGATGGCGAGTGTGGTGGGCAAACCCAGACCGGTGCCTTTACCCATTTCCTTCGTCGTAAAAAACGGCTCAAAAATGCGCTCCAGAACGTCCTGAGGCATGCCTGTGCCGCTGTCTTCCACCTCGATCAACACATGCGGTCCGGGCTTTGCATCGGGGCTCAGCGCCGCGCATTGCTCGTCCAGCACCACGTTGCTGGCAGAGAGCTTGAGCATGCCGCCATTGGGCATGGCATCACGTGCATTGACGCAGAGATTGAGCAAAACCTGATGCAATTGAGTGGGATCTCCCTGCACGCCCCACAAATCCGTCTGAATCTTGCTGCGCACCTGGATGTTCTTTAGAAAAGTCTCGTTGGCGATTTTTTCGATCTCCTTGAGCAGGCGTCCCATTTGAACGGCGAGCTGGCGCCCTTCCACACCCCGCGCAAACGAGAGCACCTGCTGCACCATATCGGCCCCGCGTCTGGCGCTATTTTCGATGGTTGAGAATATGTTCAGCCGCCGTTCATTGGTTTCCTGCAGCTTGAGCAGTTCAATGGACATCATGATGGGGGTGAGCACATTATTGAGATCGTGCGCGATACCACCGGCCAGAGTGCCGATGCTCTCCATGCGCTGCGAACGCAGCAGCTGGGCCTCGACCTGTTTACTCTCTGTGATGTCCTCGGCCGTGCCGACAATGCGGAGAACTGCGCCGTGTGAATCGCGCACGGGAAAGGCCCGGTCATGAATCCACCGCTGAGTGCCGTCAGCACGCAGAATGCGGTAGCGCTCGTCGTACTCACCGCGTGTACGCTTGGCCGCCGTTGCCTGCTCAATGCGTTCCCGGTCATCAGGATGAACCGAACCCAGCCAGCTGAGCGGATTTGCATAGAGGCTGGCGCAGGTGCGGTGCCAGATTTTTTCATACGCCGGACTGACGTAGATCATTTCGGTGCCGTTGGGATCGGTCATCCAGAACACTTCCTCAATGGTTTCGGCAAACTGACGGAAGCGCTTTTCGCTTTCGCGCAGGGAAGTCTCCGCCTGCCTGCGCTCCACACCTTCCAGCGCCAGCGAGACCAGATTGGACATCGCCAGGGCAAAGGTCTTTTCATCCGCTGTCCATTCCCGCAGCGTGTGGACATGCTCCAGACAGAGCACACCGGTGCGAAACCCGCCGACGATGATGGGCACATCCAGGATGGACCGGATGCCGTGAGGATGCAGGTAGTCCTCCAGGAACTCACGGGTGCTGGGATTCTGGGCAGCATCATCCGCAATGATCATCTCCTGTTCGGCGAGTGCGCGAAAATAGACCGGATAGGTGGCTGCTGAAAGCTCCATGCCAGACGAGTGCCTGCCCTCCTCCCACTCAAACAAATCCACGCATTTGATGGCAGAACGGTCGCTGTTGTAGCGCCAGATGCTGACACGGGAGACGTTTAACGTCTGCGCCGCGCCTTCGGCGATTTTACGCAGCAGCAGCAACGCATCGTCACCATCCCCCGCCCAATGGCGCGTCAGTTCGATCAAGGTTTTGCGCTGCTTGATGAAGCGTTTGTCCGCCTCGCGCAATTCAGCTTCACGCCGGCTGATGTCGAGAGCAAAACCGATGTCCGCAGCCAGTTCATCCAGCAAAGCCAGTTCATCTGCGTCGAAGAACTCCGTCGTATCGGCATACAAGTTGAACACGCCGATGGTTTTGCCCCCTGATTTCAACGGCAGCGAAGCCATGGAAAGATAACTCCGGCACAGGGCATCGGCACGCCAGCAGGCGGCCTCAGGATCATGTTCAATGTCGTTGCAAACCGAGTGCTCGCCGGACTGCAATGCATGCGCAGTCATGGCACAGCCAGAGCCGGACTGCGTCCCGCTGATGATGGCCTCGAGTATTGCCAGGGTTTCCTGCGTGGCACCAATGTGTGCCGCGATTTGCAAGCGTCCCGTGTCATCATCCAGAAGACCGATCCAGGCCAGGCCAAACATGCCTTTTTCAACCGCGATCCGGCAAGCCGTCAACAGCATGGCCTCCTGATTCTTTTCACGCACAATGGTCTCATTGATGCCGCTCAACATGGCATAGAGGCGGTTGAGCTGCTGGATGCGCTGCTCCGCCTTTCGCCGGCCTGTAATGTCCTGCATCTGGGAAACAAAAAACGCGGGGTTCCCCTGTTCGTCGTCCACCATCGAAACGGTGAGCAGCACCCATACCACACCGCCGTTCTTATGGAGATAGCGCTTTTCCATCTCGTACGTTTTGATCTCGTGGCGGAGCATTTGCTGCACATAGGCAACATCAATTTCGAGATCGTCCGCGTGGGTGATCTCCTGAAAGTTGATTGAAAGCAATTCAGCTTCGGTGTAGCCGACGATTTCACACAGAGCGCGGTTGACGCGTAAAAAGCGCCCCTCCGGAGCGACGAGCGCCTTGCCGATGGGGGCATTCTCAAATGCGGCGGCGAAGGTGGCTTCGCTTTCACGCAACGCCTCCTCCGCCCGTTTGCGTTCGGTGATGTCTTGCACCGTGCCAAAACACCGTGAGGACCTGCCCTGATCATCAAAGAGCAACTCCACTTTCACGAGCGCCTGAGCCTCCAGCCCGTCCGCACGCAGCACACGGTATTCAAACGGCTCGATGACTGCGCCAGGCCGCGCGTCGATGAGCTGTGCAAGATAGGCGTCATGCCGCCCGCGGTCGTCCGGATTTACCATCTCCTGCACCCGGTCATAAGTGAGTACGACTGACTGTGGCTGCAGCCCGAAAATCCGGTAGAGTTCGTCCGACCATTTGATGCTGCCGTCCGCCACTGTGTATTCCCAGCTGCCAATGTGGCTGATGGATTGGGCGCGGCCAAGATCTGCGCTTACCTGGATCAGGGCGGCCTCGGTCCGTTTACGATCGCTGATGTCGACGAATGTGGCGACCACATGGGGTTCTCCCTGGAACTCGATGGTTTCCATGCTGGCGATGGCATGGAGTACACCGCCGCTGCGCGCCCGCAAAGAGAGTTCCATGTCACGCACTGAACGATGCTCATCGAGAGTCTTGCGGAGCAAAGCAGCCACAGGTTCATCAAGCACAGCCAGCTCAATCATGGAACGCTCAACCGCCTCTTCGCGCGTCCATCCGACGAGGCTGGAGAAAGCGTCATTGACCTCCACGATTCGTTGATCGCGCCTGCGGCTAATAGTCAAAGCAACCGGACTGCTGCGAAACGCCTTGATCAGCCGCGTTTCGCCTTCACGAAGCATTTCCATGGCCTGCTTGCGTGCCGTGATGTCTTCAGTGAACATGATGATGCCGCCAATCGAATCATCCGCCTGACGCCATGGCTGGATCTCCCAGCGAATCCAGTCCGTCCGCCCGTCTGAACGCAAAAAAGCTTCTTCATCGCATTTTTCGACCTGGCCGGTCAGACAGCGCTGATGGATTGCAAACCAGTGTGGCGGCGATTCGGGAAAGACTTCGTAATGGCTGCGCCCCACAATGGACTGAGAACCGAGGCGGTAATCCTTCATCCAGCGCTGACTGACGACGAGATACTTCATGTCACGATCAAGCATGGCGATGGCCGCCGGACTGTGCTCGGTGTACAGTCGCAGCTGCTCTTCACGTTCCCGCAAAGTCCGGGTACGCTTTTTAACCTGCCGGGTCAGAAACCAATTCCAGCCGACGAGCAGCGCCAGAAGCACCGCCCCCCCAAGGGCACCGTAGCCGAGATAGCGCAGATACCGGGTGCTGCCCAATTTCTGCCCAAACCATCTTTTTTCGATCCTGGAAAACTCCACCTGCCCCACATCAGCGAACCCCTTCTCAATCATCTGCAGCAGGCTGGCATTCCCTTTGCGAACGGCACGATGGAACTCTCCGATGCTGACCGGCTCCGTCATCCTGAACTCCGCCTCCAAGCCCTGCTTGTGGAGGAAGTAAAGAGCCGGGGGCTTGTCCGCTACGAAGACATTCACTTTGCGCTCATTGGCAGCTGTGATGATGGCCTCGTAGTTTTTGTAGAGCAGCAGCGGGCCAACGCCATTGACCTGAAGGAGCTGTGCGCACGCATCGCCCGCTTTGACCGCCACAGGAAACCCCTTCAACGAGGCCATGTCGGTGATGCCCGAAATCGCGGTGCGAAAAAATATGGGGACCTGGAGGGTGGCGTAAGGTCGCGAAAAATCCAGATAGGTGGCACGCTCGGCAGTCACGAAGACGGTGTCAATGACATCAAACTCACCTGCTTTCATTCGCTCAATGGCATCACCCCAATCCATGCCGTGAATCTCGGCGGTGACTCCTGTCTTTTTTTCCCAGGCCTGCCACTGATCGATGATGATGCCCTGCAATACCCCGGCGCTGTCCCTGAAAACATAGGGTGGATAATTGTCGTCTATCACCACGCTGATCTTCCTTTGTGCAGCATGCTGCTGACCAGAGGCGAAGCTACAAAAACAGGCGAGAAAAAATACGACAATGAATCCGTGAATTCGGTGTAAACCTCGTTTGGCGGCCGTGATTTTCTTCATGCCTGGACAGCGCCACGACCAGCCACTCCATGTCTCCGAAAATTTGCGTCCAGAGGTCGGGCACTTCACTTGTTCCATTGCACAAGCACCATCCGAATTGAGAACAATGAAGGACGTTTCCAACATGATGCAACTATGTCAGAGCGTGTGAAAATTCATGATACGTAAACTACCTTATCAAATCCGTAGAGTCTACCGCTTTGAGCATCAAAGCGATGGAGGTTTCAGGCATGCTTTTAGTGATATAGAAGCGGACTCCATCATGCTACGACCTGAGCATGCAGCACCGCATCCAATGTTTTGAGGAGAGTTTCTGCTGTGTAGGGCTTGGGGATGAAATTTTTGACGCCTGAGCTGGCGGCTTTTTCTTCCATGCCGGAGGAATTCATTCCACTGGCTGCGACGATGCAAATCTCTGGATTCATCCGCATGAGCACCTGAATCGTCGCTGGTCCGTCCATCACCGGCATCATCATGTCTGTCAGGACCAAAGCGACTTCAGAGCGATGCTTGGAATAGAGAGAGACAGCCTCGGCACCATCCGCAGCCAGAAGAACACGGTATCCAAAAGTTTCCAAGGTCTGCTTGGTAATCTGCTGCACGGCCGCCTCATCATCGACGACGAGGATCAACTCACGATTTCCACGCGGCAGGTCTCCCGGCACGGCTGCTTCGATTTCCGCATGTTCGGACATGTGCGCGGGCAGATAGATATGAAAGGTGGTGCCTTTTCCCATTTCACTCTCCACACGCAGGAAACCATGATGGCTTTTGACGATGGCCATAACCGATGAGAGACCAAGCCCGGTGCCTTTTCCGAGTTCCTTCGTGGTAAAAAACGGTTCGAATATGCGGTCAATCACCTCAGGGGGCATGCCTGTGCCATTGTCTTCCACCTGGATGTGGATGTACTGCCCAGGTTTAGCGCCGGGCATCATTGACGCGCATTGTCCATCCAACACCATGTTCGTGGCGGAAAGTTTCAACTGGCCGCCGTTGGGCATGGCATCACGTGCATTCACACAAAGATTGAGCAGCACCTGGTGAATTTGGGTGGGATCCCCCTGCACGACCCACAAGGGTGAGGGAATTGTGCAGAGAACCTGGATGCTTTTCAAAAAGGTCTCGTTGGTGATCTTTTCGACCTCCTTGAGCAGATGCCCGACCTGCACCGCCAACTGTCTGCCTTCCACGCCTCTGGCAAAGGAGAGGACTTGCTTCACCAGGTCTGCGCCGCGTTTGGCGCTGCACTCAATGGTGGCAAGAATTTCATGTTTTTGAGCACTTCGCTCCTGATGCTTCAGGAGCTCGATGGACATCATGATGGGGGCCAGCACGTTGTTGAGATCGTGCGCAATGCCGCCAGCAAGGGTGCCGATGCTCTCCATGCGCTGAGAACGTAAAAACTGCTGCTCGAGCTTTTTGCGTTCAGTAATGTCTGTGTTGATGGAGAGAATGGACTTGGGGCGGCCCTGAGCATCCTTGATCAGGGTCCACCGCGACTCCACGATCACCAGCCGGCCTTCTTTGTCATACTGCTGCATTTCACCAGCCCACTCTCCCTGTGCCGTGACGGCTTTCATGACGGCAAGAAACTGCACTGGATCGCGATTGAGCAGTTCCATTTGCGAATGGTCCAGCACCTCAGCGGCCTGCCAGCCATAAAGCCGCTCGGCACTGCGGTTCCAGTAGAGGATACGATGCTCTTCCGGGCTGCATACGAGGATGGCGTCACGCGCCTTGTCAAGGAGGGAGGCCTGCTCGCGAATTTTGTCCTCGGCCATTTTGCGCTGGGTGATGTCACGCATGATGCACTGCAGGCGACCGTCAGGAAGAATCGTTGAACCGACTTCGGCGGGAAACTGTGAGCCATCTTTATGGCGGCACAACCATTCACTCCGCACCACTTCACCCTCACTCAACTGTGACACTTCGGGCAGGATCCGCACCATCTCACCGGAAGCAACGATATCGACAAAACCCATCTGTCTCAGTTCCTCACGAGTGTAACCCAGCATCTGGCAGACAGCTGCGTTGGCTTCGAGAAGACGCCCAGCTGTGTTCGAAACCAGGATGCCGTCAGAGGCTGATTCAATGAGTGTGCGGAACTCGGCCTCGCTCGCCATCGCTTTTGTCGACAGCTCCTGCCAAGCAACGACGGTGGATCTCAATCCAGTGAGCCTGCACTTCGGGAAAGACGTCATAGTGGCTGCGTCCGGTGACGGACTGTTCGCCCAGACGGTAGTCATGCATCCAACTCAGACTGACCACGAGATACTTCATGTCACGATCCAGCATGGCGATGGCCGCAGGACTGTGTTTAATGCAGAGGCGCAGCTGTTCTTCTTTTTCCTGCAGAGCGCGCGTGCGTATCCTGACCTGACCAGCCAGCATCCAGTTCAATCCAAGCAGCAGCGTCACCAATGAGACGGCGGCCAATGCAGCGTAACCCAGGCTGCGCAAATAGGGATGTCCATCCAGAGTCTGCCCGAACCATTTTTTCTCGATCCAGGCGAGCTCCTTCGGCCCCACATCTTCGAAGCCTTTTTCAACCAACTGCAGAAGTCTGACATTTCCTTTGCGAACCGCACGATGGAACTCCCCGATGCTGACTGGATCGGACATCCTGAACTCAGCCCCCAAACCAAGCTTCTGGAGAAAGTACTGAGCCGGCGGCTTGTCCATGACGAAGACGTTCACTTTGCGCTCATTGGCCGCCGTGATGATGGACTCGTAGTTGTTGTATAACAACATGGGGGTGATGTCATTTTCCTGCAGCAGTTTGACGACTGTATCTCCCAGCTTGGCCGCGACTGGAAACCCCCGCAGAGAAGAAAGGTTGTTGATGCCAGCGATCGAAGAACGGAAAAAGATAGAGACTTCGATCGTGGTGTACTGCTTCCCGAAATCCAGGTAAGCTGTGCGCTCCGGCGTTTTAAACATCGCGTCGATGACATCAAACTCACCTTCCTTCATCCGGCGTACGGCATCGTTCAAGTCCATGCCATGAATCTCAGCGGTGACTCCGGTGCGCTTTTCCCAAACACGCCATTGATCGATGATGATACCCTGCAGCCGTCCCTCATCGTCTCTGAAAACATAGGGAGGGAAGTTGTCATCCGTCACCACACTGATGGTGTGAGGAACAGCAGACTCCTGCCCCGACACATCCATGGCGATGAGAAGGAACGACAAAAGCATGAGGACCAAACTCATGTAACAGCGCCGGCCTTCAGCTCCAGCCGGCTCTGAATCACCGGCGGAAATGCATCGTCGCAGCACTGATGGCGAACCAGCCCCAAGTGCCATGGCGCAAGAGGGAAATGAACCGGGAGTGATGACAGGAAATTCAGTCATGCTTCAAGGCGGGTTTGAACCTGGTGATGCCGCCATCCTTGGCATGATAATGAATTTCGTTTCATCGGCTTAAACGGAGGTGGTGGGCAGCATGTTCAGCACTGTATGAAGCATTCTCAGCAATGTTTCCGCCGTGTACGGTTTGGGGATGAAGTGAGTGACGCCCGCGTTTGCGGCCCTGGTCACCATGTCTTTCACACTCAGGCCGCTGGCGGCGATGATCCGTACTTTGGGATTCATGCGCATGAGTACTTGAATCGTCGCAGGTCCGTCCATGACCGGCATCATCATGTCAGTCAGCACCACTGAGATTTGATCTTTGTGAGTGGCGTACAAGGTGGATGCCTCGACACCGTCAGCCGCCGGCAGCACACGATAGCCAAAGGACTCCAGCGTCTGCCCGGTGATGTGACGCACGGGTTCCTCGTCATCAATCAGGAGCACGAGTTCGCCATTGCCACGCGGCATCTCATTGTGCAGGGGGGGAGGCATGCTCACGCCTTCCACCATCTGCGCTGGCAGGTACACCTGGAACTTGGAGCCCTTGTCCAATTCACTGGAGACACGGATGAAACCT
>JAPLUN010000085.1 GCA_026397715.1 Verrucomicrobiota bacterium | reverse complement strand
TCCTCGATGTCGGCCTCCCCGACATGGATGGCTTCGCTGTCGTTGAACAAATGCGCGCACGCGGGTTCGGCCTTCCAGTACTCTTTCTCACCGCCCGTGACAACGTCGCCGATCGCGTGCGCGGCCTCAAAGCGGGCGGAGATGATTACGTGACCAAACCCTTCGCCATGGAGGAATTACTTGCCCGGCTGGAGGCGCTCCAGCGTCGCGCCGCAGGCAGCGCCGCCGCTCCTGCCACACGCCACATTGGCAAATGGACGCTCGATCCCATCAAGCGCCGCCTGCTCCATGCCGACGAAAAAATCGAGCTCCAGCCCCGCGAATGGACGCTCCTGGAGGTGCTGCTCGCCAATGAAGGCCGCACCCTCACCAAAAAATTCCTCCTCGAAAAAGTCTGGGATATCCAGTTTGACCCCGGCACCAATGTCGTGGATGCGATGATCTGTCGCCTGCGCCGGAAGATCGACCCTCCCGGCCAGCCGTCCCACCTGCAAACCGTCCGAGGCAAAGGCTATGTTATCAAAGCTGTTCCCTGAGCGCATGCCGTCCACCTGGCGGCTGGGTCTGCTGCTGGCAGTGCTCATGGCCATCAGTACCGCCCTCTGCATCACCGTGGCCGGCTGGGCCATGCGGCAAAACCTCAGCAGCATCGCCCGTGCCGTCGTGCTCGATGACCTGGGTGAATACGCCGTGCTCTACAACCGCAATGGCCTCAAAGAACTCACCGAAGTTTTTGCCGCCGGCAAACACGAGGAAAGCCAGGCCGTCCGCATCACCAATCCTGCGGGCGAGACCATTTTCGAGCAGACCCCGGACGCCGTCGCAGGCTACAACTGGCCTAAACGCCCGCCCAAAAAATTGAAGCCATCCGAAACCTGGCTCATGACCATTTCACACACCGAACGCCAGCAGCAGCTGCTCGTCGGCTGTCAGATTCTCGACGATAAAAATGCCCTCTGGTTCGGCCGCACCGACGCCGAAGACCTCGCCTACGTCGATCACATCCGCCGCCATCTCTGGTTCGCCGGCCTCGCCTCCACTGTCCTCATGCTCCTGCCCCTCTGGTGGTTCGTACGTCACGTGCTGCGCCCCGTACAGGAGATGATGCTCAGCACCCGCAAGCTCGCCCAGGGCAGCACCGAGGCCCGGCTTCAGGCACCCGGCGCCGTCCCCGAACTCCAGGCCTTCGCCACCGCCTTCAACACCGGCCTCGACCGCATCGATGCCCTCACCGCAGAGCTCCAAAGCGCCAACGACAATCTCGCCCACGAGCTGCGCACCCCGCTCGCCCGCATCCGCGGCAATCTCGAAACCTTCCACGATCACATCGACAACCCCACCGCCCGCGACGCCGCCGCTCGCGGCCTCGAAGAGCTCGACCGCGCCACCGAGCTCGTGCAGACCATTCTCACCACCCGCGCAGCCGAGCACAAAGCCCTGAAGCTCCACCTCGAAATCATCGACCTCCGTCAGCTGCTCGCCGATCTCTTCGAACTCTACAAAGCCGCCGCCGATGAACGCGGCCTCACCTTCACCTTCGAAGCCCCCGACACCCGCTGGGTGCTGCTCGACCGCCAGCGCATCAACCAGGCCGTCGCCAACCTCCTCGACAACGCCTTCGCCTACACCCCGCGCGGCGGCATCATCACCCTCGCGCTCAGCATCCATGGCGAACAGTCACGCATCTCCGTGCGCGATACCGGCCCCGGCCTCACCGCCGCCGATCAGACCAAAATCTGGCAGCGCTACATGCGCGGCTCCGCCTCCAGCGCCAACACCCCCGGCATGGGCCTCGGCCTCAGCCTCGTCCAGGCCCTCGCCCACGCCCACAATGGCAGCACAGGCTGCCGCAACCAGGATGAATCCGGCGCCGAATTCTGGATCGACCTCCCCGCCGGCGATCCACTCGCCTCAGCCAACGTCGTCTGATTTGAAAACAAAGCGCGCTTCTCTTTCAAAGCGAGGCTGCTAACCATTTGGAATGACTTCGACCCACAGCTGGAAACCTCTCACGCTGCTGGCGCTGGAGGTCAGAGGACATTCGTGCTTTATCGCACCCGTTGCATCCCCCGGATGCTCCCAGCTCACCCATGTTGCCTGGGCTCCTCTCTTGAATCTTTCCCGGTGCGCCTTTAGGGCGCGATATTTGGTGAAGCCTTGTTGTGATCAAAGCCAGCGCAGTTTGCAAGCGGTTGCGGGGCTAGCCCTTGGTATTTCACTGGGGAGACTTTGGGGGAAGGGTGGCGGGGATGGGAGCGGCGGTCAGCAGGTTGGGTTCACTGGGAGTGATCCAGAAAATCTGCTCGTGGATTTCACCACCCGCCTGCGACACCACGAATTTCATCAGCGGCGGATGCTTATGCGCCGTCGGAACTCCGCCGGGGTTGTCTTCGGACCAAAAAGAGGCCCACTGCCGCGTCGTCGGATGAAACACGCTCCATTCGCACTGCGCAAGGTCTTCAATCAGCACCACGCTGCTCTCGTTTGCTTCAGAATGACACGTCAGCATCAGCCGCAGGCCGCCTCCAGGCTGCCCTTGAGTAAACAAAGCTACTTTGCAGTCCGGCGTTTCATCAAAGGGGGATCGCACATGCTCCAACTCCAGCCGCGTCAGGTATTGCCCGCCTTTCTGCGTGGTGCTGAGATTCAGTAGCGCCGTGGCAGGCAGCTCTGCCAGCAGATGCTCGCAAAACGTGTTAAAGGCCTGCATCCGTGCGTCACGGCGCTCCGCCCGGCGCACATCATCCGCCAGCAGCAGTGTGCCCTGTGCCAGCGAATACACCGCGCCCAGCACCAGCGCCGTGATCGCCAATACAATGATCACCTCCAGCAGGGTGAATGCTTTCGCTTTGGATGACTGGCGCAGTTTCTTCATCAGCGGAACAGCGGCGGATACACCCAGGTTTCAGCGCTGG
>JAPLUN010000185.1 GCA_026397715.1 Verrucomicrobiota bacterium | reverse complement strand
CTTCAGATCCTTGGCACGGGCCAGCGCCGTTTCGAATGTGTCAGCAAAGACGAGGCCGGGGCCGGGGCTGGATTTCTCCTGCGCGTCATCCGCGGTGAGGCCGACGAAGCCGATTTTCAGGCCACCAATGGTACGGAGTTCGGTGTCCTTGATGCCATCCACGGGCAGGCCTCCGGCTGTGCGGAGGTTGGCGGCAAAGACCGGAAACTTGGCTTCGGCCATGCGCTTCAGGAACACGGCTTCGCCAAAGTCATATTCATGGTTGCCCGGCGTGAAGATGTCGGGCGGCGCCAGGTTGGTGAGGGCGATGGTGTGCTCGCCCTGATCGAGGCCGGAGAGCAGCGACGGAGAGATCAGGTCGCCTGCATGGGCGTAGATCACATTGCCGCCTTTTGCACGTTCGGCCTTCACCACGGCATTGAGGCGCGCAAAGCCTCCGCGCGGGCCATCATTATCGATGCGGTAGATGTCATTGGTCAGCAGGAAGGTGAGGCGGGTGGTTTCGGCACCCGCAGGCATGGTGAAAGTTGCGGACAGGAGCAGTGCTGCAATCAGGCTGCGGCTGAGGGAATGCATGGCTTTCTCCGTAAAGCGGTTTTCAGAATTTATTCCAGTTAACCGGCGGGGCCGCTCGAGCCTGCAACTGTAATTCACCTTGCAACTCTAGGCCAACTCCGACATATATTCCTCATCGAAAACTGGGCCGGACGATTGGCGGCTTCGCTACCCGCCGGGACGCGCACGCAAGACTCCTTCACTTCTCGAGAGACTGGTCCTGGCGTGACATCAGTCACCACGCCGCCGCCGAAGCAGACATTCCAACGTAAGGACGACCCCCATGAATACGGGCACCGTGAAGTGGTTCAACGAGCAGAAGGGCTATGGTTTCATCCAGCCCGACAATGGCAGCACGGACATTTTCGTGCATATCTCCGCCGTGGAGCGTGCAGGACTCCGCACGCTGCAGGAAGGGCAGAAGCTGTCCTTCGAGGTGGTGACGGACAAGCGCACTGGCCGCAGCTCCGCAGGGAACCTCACCGCCGCCTGATTCACTGCCTGCGGACTCCCATTCATGCCCGGTCGAAAGGCCGGGCATTTTCTTTGTCTTGGTTTTGCTGCAGTGCACAATTTGAGCAGAGGCTATCCATGCACTCAGGTCATGCAAATTGCTCAAAAGCGACGCTTGAGAGCGCGATTCAGACTGGTTAATGCCGATTAATTTCTTCGGCCGAAATAAGGCACTTCTTGCAATAAAAGCGTCGTAATCCGGCATTAGACAAGCTGCGTATCAAAGGTCTTCGTGGGGTTTGTTGCGGATTTAGAGCTATGCGTTTGATGCATGATTGAGACGCAAAGCTGTGTCTGGATCGTTTCGCAACTGCGCACTATATGGCAGAGCAACAGTGCAGTGCACAAATAACACCCTCGAAAAATCGCAAATGCCCGCTGATCGGGCAGGGTTTTGAGAGATGAGCAGGAGAATGAATATGTCGACGATCACTTACGGCCGCGAAGCCGTCCGCAACGAAGGTTTCAGCATGGGCACGGGCCTTGTCGGCCGCGTAAAGAGCTACCTCGCGCGCAGCCGCGCCGAGCGCCAGCTCGCCCAGCTTGATGACCGGCTTCTGGCCGACATCGGCATGAAGCGTTCCGAAATCACCAAGATGGTCTGGGGCAACTAAGCCGAAACTAGACGTCCAACTCCCAGCCGGCTCCGCGTGGGCTGGCGAAGCTGAAGCGCCCGGGTGTCCTCCCTCCCGGGCGCTTTCGCTTTTTGGGCCTGGTGAGCACCAGGCTCGCCCAGTTTCCCCGGCAGATCCGGGCTTCCAGCGCCAGGCCACGGCTTTCGTAAGTGGCTTCGATCCAGCGCATCTGCTCCAGCGTCAGGCCGGAAAGAATGAGTTCTCCCCCTGGCGCCAGGGCCCGGGACAGGCCAGTTGAGAGCGCAACCAGTGGCCTCGCGAGAATATTGGCGAAGATCAGGTCGAA
>JAPLUN010000200.1 GCA_026397715.1 Verrucomicrobiota bacterium | reverse complement strand
GGCCGGTGGTGCTGCTGGTGGATCACCTGGATGCTTATTATCGAAATCCGGAGGCGGGGCTGCGCATTGCATCGCTGTTGCTGGACATGTCTGAGATGGATGGCGTGCACGTGGTGCTGAGCCTGAACCAGGATGTGTGGCAGGCGACGTTTGGGCATCACCTTCCTAGTGCGATGGAAGACCGGCTGACGGCTTCGCAGATGCTGCTGCGTGGGATCGGCGAGAGCGAAGCGACGACGCTGCTGCGTCTGCGCCTGCAGCATGCGGGCATCCCGGTGGATGCGGGACGTGAGTTCACGATGTTTTTGGATGTGAAGCGCTATTTCCTGGGGCGGCCTCTGGGCTCGGTTTCGGCGCGTACGTTTCTGCGGCATGCAGCCAAGCAGTGGGACTTTTTTCAGCAGACGCTTTCGGCTCCGGTGATGCAGGGCGGGGTCTCTCTGCAAACAATGACCGCGGATGAAGGTGTGCTGCCGCTGATGACCGAGGAGGTGGCTGAGAGCACGGAAGCAAATCAGCCTGCTTCGGATGAGTTTTCGATTTTTGATTCCAGCACGACGGCGCAGATGAAGCTGATGGCGGAGGGACTGGCGGAACCAACGCCAGCGCTGCCGCAGCAGAATGAAGCGCCGCTGCTGCCGCCGCCTGCGGGCGTGAATGGAACGCATCTGCCACCGCCGAGCGCGGCCGGGAATGCGGACAAGAGCGATGCGGATGAGGCACCGTCGCAGTTCTCGCCAAGTTCGGCGGGTGCGTTTGAAAATTTGCGCGAGATGCTGGGCAAGCTGCGGCAGCCGAGTGCGCCTCATGCTGCTGATACGAATGGTACGCATTCCGTGGCCGAACGCCTGGCCGATGTGCTGGGTGCGGCTGCAACACCTGCACCAGCAGTGGCCGCTGCTGCTGCGGAACTGCCTGCCCCGTCTGCTGCGGTGGCCATGCCACCGGCGTTTGTACCCTCGTCCCGGCCTGCAGTGACGGCTGCGCCAACTGCGCCGAATGCGGAGCGTGATGCGCTGCTGGGGCGCTATGAGGCGCTGCGCCTGCAAATGTCTGCGGAGGCGGTGTCTCTGCCTCTGGATTTTACGAAGCTGGCGGATCTGATCCGGCTGGCGGGCAAGCGTTTCCCACTGGTGCGCTTCAGCGAGCATGAGCTGCCGGGCATGACGGGCCGGTACGCGATGTGCTGGTCGCTGCAGGGGCTGGAAGTGGTGTTTGGTCTGGCGAATTTCGCGGACGGCTCCTACTGGCGCACGCTGGCGGGTTTTGCCGCTGGCAGGCTGGCGGAGCTGAACCAGGATGCGCATTCCACGGGCACCTCGGTGCCACGGCTGAAGATCACCACCTTCAAGACGGACCGCGAGCAGCAGAGCTGGGGGATCCTGGAGCAAAGCACGGCGTTCGCCGAGGAGCTGAAGAAGCACGTGGACTCGATCCACCTGGACACTCAGAACGTGGCGGCACTGTATGCGATGCAGCGGATCATCAAGGAAGCGGAAAGCGGTGCTCTGGAAGCCACGCCTGCGCAGGTGATGAGCGTGCTGGCACGTGAGCTGGATTTCTTCTGGAAGCGGGTGACGCGTGCGGCGTGAAGAGGAATTGACGAACGAAAGTGCCGGAGGGGCGGGGCGTTTTTTTAATGAGTGATGAACGAGGAGATGAGCTGGCGCTGCCGCTTTTCACAGAGCGGTCCTGGGCGGTGGCGGGTCGGTTTGCGGTGCCTGAGGCAGAGCGCGGCGTGAAGCCGGAGATCACCGAGGGGCTGGAGCTTTTTCAGGCGGCGCCTGCGGCTGAAGCGGATGGTTATTCCGCGTGGAAGTCAGAGATGGCTGCGGAGAAAGCCGCCGAAGAAGCACGACGCCGGAACAAGGAACTGCCAGTACATACCAGCGAGGAGGGGTTTGCCCGCTGGAAGGAGGCGGCGGAGAATGAGAAGCGCGCCTTTGAGAAGCGCTGGGGCGTGCCGCTGGGCAAGCCGGTGCGTGTGCAACTGCGCGGGGAATCGCGTGAGCGTGAGGGGCTGCTGCGTGTGGTGGAGGAACCGGCGGGGAGTTCTGCCAAGGCACTGAGACTGACGCTGGGCGGGCATGCGTTCGCGGCAGCGCAGATCGAGAGTGTGGTGCGGGTGTAGGGCAGGGGAAGAAATAGGTCTTATAGGGCCTATATGACCTATTAGGGGAGGCGTTGCGCGGAAGCACCTGAAACAAAAAACCGCACTCCACACGCGCGGGGCGAAGGGTGCGGTCATTTGAGGTAGGGCTCCCGGGCTTAGAACTTGTAGCCGAAGCGGACGCTGCCGAAGTGGGCTTCCATGTTGTTGCGGAAGAGCTGGGCCTGGTAGCCGAGGAGCATGCTGAAGTCGGGGGTGAACTGGAAGTTCACGCCGGTGCCGAAGACCACATAGTCCTGCCCGGGGCTTTGATTGCCGCCGGTGGCACTGCAGGGGGCATTGATGAGGCTGACGCTGGTGCCGTTGTTCTTGAGGTTCTGGCGCTCGTAGCTCAGCCGTACCTGCGGTGTGATGGCGGCCCAGGTGGTCTGGATTTTCTTGGCGGCGGACCAGCCGACGCGGGTGACGAGGGACTCAAAGGTCTGCTTGCCATAGGCCAGCGCGCCGAGACCACCGCCCGTTTCGCTGTAGGCGTCCACCGTGCCATGCAGGTAGTCGATGCCGACGAAGGGACCCGTGACGAAGGTGTTGTCTTGAAAGCGGAAGTTGTAGCCGGTGTTGAACTGCACCGAGTTGGTGTAGCTGCGGGTGGAGCCGGAGGCGGTGGGCAGGCCGAGGCCGGGATTGCGCTGGGAGCCGAGGTCGTAGTCGCCAAAGGAGTAGAGTAGGCTGCCCCAGAACCCCTTGCGCACGTAGGCCAGGTAGGCGGAAAGAGTCGGGCCTTCGAGGTCCAGCTTGCCGAGGCCGCCGGTGTAGGTCTGCGTGCTCTGCAGGAAGGTGGCGGCAAAGCCGACGGTCACACTACGCGAGAGATGGCGCTCAATACCCACGCTGGAGGCCCAGGAGTCGATCTGCACGCCGGACTGGCTGCTGATGGGGTTGAGCTTCACATTACCGTAGTTGACGGTGGTGAAGACTTCCCACTGGCGGGTGCGCAGCACCTTCTTGGCGATGGGGTTTTTGTCCTCGGGGCCGTCTCCCTCACCCACCACGACACCGTAGTCCATCAAAGCACCGATGCTGTCATCGGAGTCTTCCTCACCGCCGCCGCTGCGGAGATTGAAGAGGTGGTTGTTGATGTCGTTGTTGGCGGTCTGTGAGCCGGAGATGATGGACTGGCTTTCGGCATTGGCCATGGGCAGGCCGGAGCTTTGGGTGGTCATTTCCGGGCGGTGATCGGCGATGGAGTAGATGCCGGTGGTTTGATCGAAAGTGCCGACGAAGCCGGTGGCGAGGCCGAGACCGCTGTCATTGAGGCCGAGGTGGCCGGTGATGGTTCCTGGCGATGGGTCTGCCGCATTGAGCTCGATGACCTTCCAGTGATCGCCGCCCACATAGCCGGTCATGGCGTTGGGATTGGCGAGCACGAGGGTGCTCCCTGAGGTGGCGTCGAGCTTGCCGTGGATGCTGAGCTGGTCGGCGCCGGCGGGCAGGAGGCTGCTGGTGCCGAAGCCTGCACCGGTGAGGAGATTGATGATGATCACACTGCCCGGGTCCATGACAATGGAACCCGTGCCGGAGGTGGTGAGGTAGAGGGTCTGATAACCCGCGATGACCGCGCCGGGAGCGCCCACGCTGAGGGCTCCCTGGACAATGATGGATTTGTCCGCGTCCATTTGCACAATGCTAGAACCTGTCAGCGTGCCGGTGGTGCTGATGGTGAGGTCGTCCTTTCCGGCGAGGGTGACGCCGGTGTCGATGGCGAGCAGGGCGTTGACGCTGGTGGCGTTGTTCACCGTGAGGGTCTGTGCGCCGGCGGAGTAGATGGTGGTGTCGCTGTTCACGGTGAGGCTTTTCACGGTGAAGTCCGCGTTCAGGTTTGTCTGCTGCAGGCCCACGCCGGTGGAGGAGAAGGTGACGTCGGTGGGAGTGCTGGGCGGTGCGCCGGTGTCTGTGAGGCCGTCGGCTGCGGTGGCCCAGTTGGAGTCTGTCCAGAAGCTGCTCTGCGCACCGGTCCAGTAGGCGGCTGCGGGCGCGGTGACATCGGAGACCAGATCAAGCGTGTTGCCGGTGTAGAATAGGTGGTAGCCGGGGACGGGTTCGGTGCTGGTGTAGCCGTTCAGCAGGGTGAACTGGGTGCTGCCGTCCAGACCACCGCCGTCAGCAGTCATGAGGGTGTATTTGCCCGCCGTGAGCTGATCATAGGCGTCGATTTTCAAGAGGGCACCTGGGGTGATGGTGACGGCCCCGGTGAGATGGAGGGTGCTCAGGGTGTCGTCGCTGCCCGACACTTGAAAGATGCTGTTGGTGGCAAAGGTGGCGGTGGTGCCGGTGAGCATGCCGTCTCCTTTAAATCCTCCCGGTCTCAGCAAGCCGCCGTTCTCTACCTGAATGTTGCTGCCCACTGTGCCCACACCACCCAGCCTGGCGCCAGACTGGACAATGATTTCGCCGGTGGCAGAGCGGTGGTCGCCATTGATGAAGAGGTAGCCGCTGTTGACGATGGTTTTCCCGGTGTAGGTGTCTGCGCCGGTGAGGAAGGTGTCGCTTGTGCCTGCCACGCGGAGACTGCTTCCACCATTGTCCAGAATGGGGGCGGAGATGGTTACGACGTCGTCGTTGTAGTTGTTGATCTGAAGCATGCCGCCTGCGGTGGCGGTGCTGATGCCTGCGCCGGAGCCGCTGCCGGTGATTTCATAATCAAAGCCTGTGCTGCTGCCGAAGTTCCACACGTCGCTGCGGAGGACGATGCCGGAGGCCAGGGTGAGAAGGCCGGAAGACGTGGTGGTGTCCACGGTGATGCTGCGGGCGGTCTGGGAGGCGGTGACTTCCAAGGTGGAACTGCCGGGGGTGAGGCTGTCGCCGTTGTTGTTGTCGATGAGGTAGTCTGTGCCAGCGACTGCGCTGCTGTCTGGCAGGAGGTCGGTGCTGGTGAGGCGGATGACTTGATTGAGGTCATTGACCGTGGCGAGTCCAAAGCCGGTGGAGTCGGTGACGGTGAAGCCGGGATTGATGACGCTGCCAGCAGTCTGGCCGGAGAGCAGGACGATGCCTGTGCCAACCGAGGCGCCATTTGCTCCGCCCTGATTGAGATCGAAATTCAGCGCGGAGCCGCTCCCTGCGGAGGTGAGAGCGCCCAGGTCCAAGACGACGGTAGGAGAGAGTGTGATCTGGCTGCCGGTACCAGCGGTGGTGGTGAGGCCATTGAGTGTCTGGCTGTTGCTGTGGCGGTTACGCGTGGTGAGGTTCAGTGTGCCGCCTCCGAGGGTCAGTGCGGAACTGCTGGAAATGAGGCCGCTTGTGAATGTGGTAAAGAGGAGATCCAGCGTGCCGCCGTTGACGGTGGTCCGGCCGGTGTAGGTGTTCTGGGTGTCGAACGTGAGCAACCCACCACCGAGCTTGTTGACCGTCAGGGCACCTGCGAGGACTGGCTTCGAAATGCGGCCAGGCATGAAGCTGTAGGCGTTGAAATTGTAGTTCAACACGGCACCGCTGGCACCGGTCACGGTCAGGGCTTCCAAGGCTCCGGAGGCTCCCCCTGTGCCGATGTTCAAGGTGCCCTGCGCCCCGAGGGTGATGCTGCCCCGACCATGGTCGAGGGACAAATAGCTATCGTCCTCGACATTCACCACGCCGGTGCCGTTCTGGCCGATGGTGAGACTGTTGCGGATATTCCAAAATGCCTGGCGTGCCAGAGTCACCGTGCCGCTGGAGCCCGCATTGACACCGAGATAGCCATTCTGGCTGGATGCTCCACCCATGCTGATGTTCAGGACGCCAGTGCCGGACCTGCCGACGGTGAGGTTTTCACTGTTTGACCATCTTCCAGAATCGTTTTCTAAACTGCCGGTAATATTCACGATGCCGTGCGCGCCAGCGGCATCACCGATCACGCCACCGCCGTCGTTCACCTGAGTTCCATAGATGTAGAGTGTGGCATTGTCGCCCGCCTGGCTGCCGATGGTGGTGATCCCGAAACTGCTGATGGAGCCATTCATCACTGCGAGGAATCCACTGGTGACCGTGGTGTTGCCGGTGTAGCTGTTTTCGCCGGAGAAAAAGGTTAGTCCCGGGCCTTGGACCAGCACGTTGGTGCCACCATTGTCCAGAATGGCGAGCGAGAAGTCCACGAAGCTGGAGTTGTAGTTGTTGTTGATCTGGAGCGTGCCACCCGCCGTGGCGGAGGTGATGCCTGCGCTGGAGTCGCTGCCTTGGATCCCGTAGGGCTCGCCATTAGCGCCGCCGAAGTTCCACACGTCACTGCTGAGCACCACCGCGGAGCCCAGAGTTAGCGTGCCGTGGTGAGCGGTGGTGTCCACCGTGATGCTGCGGGCGGACTGGGAGGCGGTGACGGTGAGGACGGCGCTGCCGGGCGTGGTGGCGTCTCCAGCATTGTTGTCAATGCGGTAGTCGCTGCCCGCAACTGCATCGCTCGCTGGCAGCAGATCCGAGGTGGTGAGTCGGATGATCTGGTTCAAACCATTGACGGTGGCGAGGCCAAAGCCGGTGGCGTCGGTGACGGTGAAGCCGGGATTGATGGCGCTGCCAGCGGTCTGGCCTGCGAGCAGGACAAAGCTGCTGCCCACGGTGTCTCCGTCCGCGCCACCGGCTGCGGTGTTGATGTTGAGCGCGGAGCGGCTGCCTACGGAGGCAAGTGAGCCGAGATCCAGGGTCTGATTCTCGCCCTTTAGAATGATGCTGCCAGCGCTGTCAGCGCGGGTGCTGAGACTGTGAACGGTGTTGCTGGAGACACTCGACAAGATGCTGAGCGTGGCGCTGCCGAGGGTGAGATCGGTGGTGGTGGACAGGACGTGGTCGGACCCGAAAACGAAATAGCCCAGGCCCAGCGTGCCACCGAGCAGGTTGGTGGGTCCGGTGTAAGTGCTTTGACCCCATAGCAGGCTGGTGCCGGAACCGATGAAATTCACGGTCATGCTGCCTTCCAGCTTGGCGCCAAAGTAAGCGTTGTCGGTGTGGTTGAAGTTCACCACGGCGGTGCCGGCACCGCCGATGATGCTGTTGGTACCCACCGAGCCCATCGCTCCACCTGTGCCGAGGTTCAGCGTGCCGCTGCTGCCTGCATGGGTGGCCATGTACAGCGGGCCATTTTCGGCAGAGATCCCGCCGCCGGTGAGGTTCACCACCCCGGTGCCGTAGGAGCCGATGGTGAAATCGTTGCTTCTCCATAGGCCGCCACTCACATTCGCCGTGCCGCTGCTGCCTGCCAGATTGCCCAGCACGACATTACTGCCCACATCGCCGCCTGAGATGTTGATCACACCGGTGCCTTCATTGCCGATGACAAGCTTGGGGCTTCTCCAGTAGCCACCACTGACATTCGCCGTGCCGCTGCTGCCTGCGTTGTTGCCGAGAATGCTGTCGAAATTATAATTGATGATGCTGCCGCCGCTGAGGTTCAGCACGCCGGTGCCGGAATGGCCAATGTCGAATCCGAGGTAGTTGCTCCATGTGCCGCCGCTCACATTCGCGGTGCCGCTGCTGCCTGAAGCGTAGCCCAGAAAGTCGGTGGTGTTGCTGATGTCGCCGCCCGTGAGGTTCAGCACACCGGTGCCGGAATCGCCGACCTTGAGTTCGCCGTTGCTGGTCCAGGTTCCGCCGCTGACGTTCGCGGTACCGCTGCTGCCTGATTGAGAGCCCAAGGTGACGTTGAAGTTGGTGACGCTGCCGCCGCTGAGGTTCAGCACGCTGGTGCCGAAATAGCCGAGGATGAGATCAAAGTTGTTGGTCCAGGTCCCGCTGCTCACATTGGCGGTGCCGCTGCTGCCTGCAAAGGTACCCAGATAGGCGTTGGCATTGCTGACGCTGCCGCCAGCGATATTCAGCACACCCGTGCCAAAATAGCCGGCGTTGAGATCGCGGGTGTTGGTCCAATCCCCGCTGGTCACTGTCAATATGCCGCTGCTGTCGGAGCCAAAACCGAGAAAGCCGGAGCCGTTGGTGACGCTGCCGCCGCTGATGAGGAGGGTGGCATGATCCCCCTGCTGATAGCCGACGAAGGTGCTGCCAGGGTCGTTGTTCACGGTGCCGTTGGTGGCCACCTCCAGGACGCCGCTGGTGACGATGGTGTCCCCGGTGTAGCTGCTGGTGGCGGTGAGAATGGTGGTGCCGGGGCCGCCGACCTGCAGACCGGTGGTGTTTGTCTCCAGAATGGAGGTGGAGATGGTGACGGGGGCGGCGTTGTAGTTGTTGATCTGGACGAGGCCGTTAGGGATGTCTGTGGTGATGCCGGAATTCGGACCGCCGGTGATCTCAAAGGCATGGCTGCTGCCGGGGGCGCTGCCGAAGTTCCAGACGCGGGTGTTGAGTACCGCATTTTCCGCCAGGGTCAGCACGCCGGGGGCGGCGGTGGTGTCCACGGTGATGCTTTGGGCGGACTGGGAGTCGGTGACGATGAGGGTGGAACTTCCCGAGGTGGTGCTGTCTCCGGAGTTGTTGTCAATGCGGTAGTCCGTGGCAGCATCTGCGCCGCTGGCGGGCAGGAGATCGGTGCTGGTGAGGCGGATGATAAAGCCGGAGTCATTGAGAGCGGCCAAGCCAAAGCCTGTGGAGTCAGTGACGGTGAAGCCGGATCTCAGGGGGGAATGAGAGCCCGGGTAGTTCAAGGCGATCGAGGAACTGCCCAGGTCCTCGCCGTCTGCGCCAGCTGCGGCAGTGTTGAAATTAAGCGCGGAGTAATCGGACACGACTGCGAGGTTGCCGAGATTCAAGTCTTGATTCTGGCCCAGCACGATGCTGCCTGCGCCAAAGTCGGCGGTGTACAAGCCGTTCAGAGTCTGGCGGCCCTCTCCGGTGAGGAGGAGGGTGCCGCTGCCCATAAAGAGATACGAGTCGCTGGAGATGATGTCTGCGGTGGTGCCGCCAAAACGAAGCTCCAGCGTGCCGCCGAGAACGCCAGTGGCGCCGGTGTAAGTGTGCTGCGCTGAGAGTATGGTGGTGCCGGTGCCCAACTGGTACGCGGTGAGGCTGCCATCCAAGGTGGTGGTGAAGTTCAGGCTGCCGGTGTGGTTGAAGATCACTGCGGCGGTGCCGCTGCCACCGTAGATGCTGGCCGCATTCAGCGTGCCCGCCGCGCCGCCAGTGCCGATTCTCAGAAGGCCGCCGCTGCCTGCGTTGTTTGCCAGGATAAGCGTCCCTGTACCAGAACCAACTGAGACCGTGCCGCTGTCGGTGAGGTTCAGTATGCCGGTGCCGTCCTTGCCCACGGTGAGAAAGACGTTTGAGGTGTTCCAATCTCCGCCGCTCACATTCGCGGTGCCGCTGCTGCCGGCAAGGTCGCCGAGAGTGCCGTAGCCATTGCTGACGGTGCCGCCGGTGAGATTGAGCACCCCGGTTCCTGCCCTGCCGATTACGAGAGGGCCGTTGTTGGTCCAGGTGCCGCCACTGACATTTGCCGTGCCGCTGCTTCCTGAAAAATAGCCCAGCGCGCTGTAATAGTTGGTCACGCTGCCGCCGGAAAGATTGAGCACACCGGCACCATTATTGCCGATGCTGAGATCATAGGTGTTGGTCCAAGTGCCGCCACTGACATTTGCGGTGCCGCTGCTGCCGATGTCCCAGCCCAGATAGCTGAAGGTATTGAGTACTTCCCCGCCGGTGAGATTGAGCACGCCGGTACCGGAATTGCCAACGTAGAGATCTCCATTGTTGGTCCAGGTGCCGCCGCTCACATTCGCCGTGCCGCTGCTGTCGGATTGCAGGCCGAGAACGCCTAGTGAATTGATGATGTTGCCGCCGGAGAGGTTCAGCACGCCGGTGCCGTAATTGCCGATGTAGAGTTCTACGTTGTTGGTCCAGGTGCCGCCGCTCACATTCGCCGTGCCGCTGCTGCCTGAGAGGTAGCCCAGAAAGCCGGAGTTGTCGCTGACGGTGCCGCCGGTGAGGTTCAGCACGCCGGTGCCGGAATTGCCGACGAAGAGAGCGCTGCCGTTGTACCAGGTGCCGCCGCTGACATTGGCCGTGCCGCTGCTGCCAGCGTCGTGGCCGATATAGCCGAAATCGTTGTTGACGGTGCCCCCGCTGAGGTTCAGCACGCCGGTGCCGGCATTGCCGACGAAGAGATCTAAATTGTTGTTCCAAACGCCGCCGCTGACATTGGCCGTGCCACTGCTGTCTGCGGTGAAGCCCAGATAGCCGCTGCGGTCTTTAGCGAAGCCGCCGGTGAGGTTCAGCAAGCCGGTGCCGGAATTGCCAACGAAGAGATCGTCAAAGTTGTTCCAAACGCCGTCGCTGACATTGGCCGTGCCGCTGCTGCCTGCGTTGAAGCCCAGAGAGCCTTGGCTGTCGTTGAAGCTGCCGCCGGAGAGGTTCAGCACGCCAGTGCCGGAATGGCCGACGGTGAGAATGTTGTTGAACGATATGCCGCCGCTGACACTGACCGTGCCGCTGCTGCCTGCGTTTAAGCCCAAATACATTTGGTTGCTGGTGACGTTGCCGCCGGTCATGAGCAGGGTGGCCACATCGCCGTCCTGATCGCCGATCGTGAGGTTCGATAAATTAGAGATGATCCCGCCCACCACCACCTCAAGGGTGCCAGCATTGAGGGTGGTGGTACCGGTGTAATCATTCGCGCCAGAGAGAATCAGAGTGCCTGCTCCCAGCTTGATCACGCCGCCTGAGCCGGTGATGATGCCGCTCTGGGTGGCGGTGCCTGAGAGGATGCTGAGGCCGGTGGGGTCATTCGGCGCAGAGGTGTCGTAGGGCGTCGCATCAGTCTGGCCGTCCGTGTAGTCGATGATCACCGGGATAGCCGCCACTGCCTGAGTCGTGAGCAGCGCCGCCGTGAGGCAGCCGAGGAGGAAGGTGGGCAGACGGCGGGTGCGGCGTGGGGTGAGCATGGGCAGGACGTGGGAGGGTAAAAGGAGGGGAGGCGAAGCGGCCGATGGGTGGCGCCTGCGCGTGTGGGGGGATGCTGATTTTTATAGGGGTCCGAAGCTCTCGACCGGGCTTCGGGAAACCGGCATCAACTGACTCTGGCAACAGGCACCAACCGCGTTGGGTTCAATGCTGAACCCGCCGCCGAAAAACCTGCCTAATTTTGCAAAAAAACGTTTATAAAAAACTAAAAAAATTAACTGCCTATAAAGCAATGTTCATTCCTAGCAAACCTATTTTCGTGAACATATTTCATTTGGGTAGATTAGTTAAGAATGGTTTATAAACCTAAAATTACACCTTGTTTATGGGTCATTTGAAAATGTCCATAGTTGTAATGGTTTCAATTACACGTGGCATGTGGCCATGAGGTTTCCAAAGGATGGAGACCTGAGAGGGAATGGCCCTTAGAACTGAGGGGGCAGACGGGTGCAAACAGGTGCAGCGACGGAGTGGAGGGGATCTGCGCCGAGGCCGCACGCCAGACCGCGCTGCGTTAAGGTGGCCAAGGGGAGCTGTCTTCGCGATTGATGAATTGGGGGAGCAGGGTGGCGCAGCCCGCCCGAGTGCTGACGCGTTTGCAAAGCTCCTGCTTCGTGTGGACTCGTTTACCCCAGCGTGTGGGCTGACGGGGCATGCTACGAACTGCCGGGGGACAGGAGTCTAGGAGAGGTGCTTGTGCGAGCCGTCGCAGGTGGGCATTTTTTGGGAGTGGCCGCAGATGCAGTCGTGGATGCCTTTGCCGGCGAGGATGCGGGGCGTGCAGGCTTCGATGCGGGAGGTGCGGGTGGCGGACTGTTTGGCGGCGTTGAAGTGCAGCAGGTAGGCGCGCTGGCGGCCGGGGGTGAGGGCGGCGAAGGCTTCGTCGAGCGCGGGGTTTCTGTTGAGCTTGGTTTGCAGCTCTTCCGGGATGGGCTCGGGGGTGGTTTTGTAGACGGGTTTGATGCCGGCTTTTTCGTTTTCGATGGCGGCGAGGAGGAAGGCCTTCAGGTCGGGCTCCAGCGCTTTGATTTCAGCCACGCTGGTGAAGGGGATGAAGCGCCCGGCCTGGGTGTGCTCGCCGGGTTTTTGGAGGAGGCTGCGGGGATCGCCGAGCAGGGAGCCGTTGCAGAACATGAGCCTGCAGTGGTCTTTGAAGCCGCCGATGAGGGCGACGTTGTGGCCGTCGTGGGTGTAGCAGGGCTGGTCCCATTTGAGCTCTTCGGTGAGGCCGGTGTCGAGGATGAGGCGGCGCAGGGCCTTCATCTCCGGCTGCCATGCCTTGGCGCTGGAGATGTGTTCATCGATGGCGGGGTTCTTGCGGCTCATGGGGGATGAATCGGAATGAAGCGGGTTTTAGTTTGAGCCGGTCGAAAAATAAATGGCCGCAGCGGAAGGCGAGAGGGCGACGAAGCCGATTGTGCGGCCCGTGAGTTTTTTTGGCTCGTAGAATTCGCAGTCTTTGAAGGCGGCTGCTGCGGGCCACCAGGCGGGGGCCGGGAGGTGGCCACCATAGCTGGGGGAGTCCACGTGGGCTGTTTGTGGCGAGAGAATCTTCTGCCACTTGGGGAGGTCTGCGGGTGGCAAGGTGATGACGCCGGAGAGGTGGACATCAGATGGGCCGGGGAGCATGCCGCCGCTGTTATCGGCGAGGTCTTCGGCCATGTGGGCATCGAGCAGCGGGCCGGGGAGTGTGGCGTATTTGGCGAGGATCGCGGTGGCGCGGGTGACGCGCTCGGATTGCGTGCCGGTGATCTCGGCGCGGGTCCTTTTTTGCGGTGTCGGGCCGCAGGAACTGAGGGTGCAGACGAGGAGGATGGACAGGAGGGCTTTCATGAGCGGAGATCAGGACTCTCAGTTCCTGAGTTTATTCATGAATCAGCCGGGTTGTCAGTCTTTTAAGCGTGAACGGTATTCGGCTTTTTGAAGACGATGGAGGATTGGTGGGCGCTGGCCGACAGACAAGAGTGTCTGTCGTACTCCAGAGGAATCTTCTGCGGACTGTCGTTTTTGCCAAGGCCTTCGCGGGCTGGTATCGTGAGTTTTGCAGGATGAGGGGCAAGAGGGCGCGACAGCGTCGTGGAGTGCGGCGGCAAGCCTTGGCGCGACGACGCTTTTGCCTGCAGGACGAAGGGCTGAGGCCGGAGAGCATTCTACACCGCGCGAAAGCGGTAGCTGCGATGCAGGCTTGCGCCTTGCATCTGCGCGACCGCACTCCAAAAGGGTGGCGCGCTGTCGGCTACGGCCTACTTCTTGGGCTCTTCTTTCTTCTTCGGCTCTTCCTTCACCTCCTCGGGCTGCACGGGGACGCGGACTTGGAACTGGGTTTCTTTGCCGAGGTTCTTGGTCAATGTGGCGGGGTAGTCCCAGGCGGCTTTGTCGGGGGCGTAGACGACGACTTTGCTGCGCATGGCGGCCATGGCGGTGGCCTGGGGGATGTCGAGGTATTTGAGGACGTTCAGCATGGCGGGGCCGACGGCATTGGGATCTCCGGTGACGGTGCCGTTGTGGGTGAGGGGCATGTCGTGGAGATCGAGGCGCTTGATGTTGTCTTCAAAGAGGGAGGCGTAGAGGGCATCGACGGCCATTTCACGGTGGGCCTGAATCCAGAGCGGGGTTTCGCCGAAGCCGGGGATGGCGCGGATGGTCTGGAGGGTACGGCGGATGTCCCACACGCGCATGCCATCGAGCGTCTGGCCCAGGAGGTAGAAGCGGCGGAGGCGCTGGGTTTGCGCCTTGTCGCTGCCGGTCCAGGCGGTGGGGCCGATGCCGCGCGGGCAGATGTAGGCCATGCCCCATTTGAAATTCGTGAACATCTTCTTTTCCTGCTCAAAGGCGGCGTCGTCTTTGGGGGCACCGGGGAAGACTTCGATGAGCTTGCCAAAGCGGCTGTGGTAGGTGGCGCAGAATTCATCCCACCCGCCTTCGTCGAGAACATTGAGCGCGACGAGGTCGAGGTCTTCGGCGCGGAGGCCATCGCGATGGACGACGTAGAGGCGCAGGCGGAAGGGGGACTGGCTGTCGAAGTCGTAGGCGGTCATGCGGATGCCATCGACTTCGGCGCTGCTTTCTTTCTGCGGATTGACGGAGGCGATGTCTTTGGGCCAGCCGTTGAAGACTTTGTCTTTGAGGTCCTGCATCCAGGTGTCGCTCTGTTTGGACCAATCGGCGGCATTGGTGGCGGGTGCGGGGGCTTTCGCCATGGGGACGAAGGTTTCGTCGGCCTTGGTGTTGATCTCGTCTTTTGGGATCTCCTTGAAGACGCGCAGTGAGGCGGGCTCGATGGTTTTCTTCGCACCTTCGTCGAGCACGGCCATGGAGTCGGCGCCTTTGAGGAAGCGCTCGAACCAATGGAAGGCGCCGATGTTCAGCGGCTGCAGGTCTTTGTGCGGACCTTCGGCGACCTGGAGGCCGATGTTTCCCTC